>NZ_QKNZ01000057.1:0-27351 GCF_014156605.1 Flavobacterium sp. SOK18b | reverse complement strand
GCAGTAAAAATTTTTACTGCTTTTTTTTATATCAATAAGTGAACTTACTTTACATAGAAACCACTTCATCAGTATCATCACTTCCTTCCCATTTCCCTACTACAGAAGTAGCTAAAGCATTTCCTAAAACGTTTGTAGCACTCCTGAACATATCACAAAAATGGTCTATTGGTAAAATTAAAGCAATACCTTCAATAGGAATATCAAACATTCCGCAAGTTGCGGCAACTACTACTAAACTGGCTCTTGGCACACCCGCAATACCTTTACTGGTAAGCATTAAAACTAACAACATAGTCATTTGAGTTCCTAACGACAAATCTATACCGTACGCTTGAGCAATAAATATACTGGCAAATGTCATGTACATCATACTTCCGTCAAGATTAAAAGAATATCCTAATGGCAACATAAAAGATACGATTCTGTCTTTTACTCCAAAGCGTTCTAACTCCTCAGTAAGTTTTGGGAAAACAGCTTCACTACTAGTTGTTCCAAAGGCAATAATTAACGGACTCACAATACGTTTTAACAATACAGTCATTCTCCCTTTGAGGAAAATATAACCTACAACTCCTAAAACAACCCATAAAGAAGAAATCCCGATTAAAAAAGAACCAAAGAACTTGAAATACGTAATGGCTAATTCTTGAAAATCACGCACTGCAAAAACACCTGCAATGGCTCCAAATACGCCAATAGGTGCAAACTTCATAACAAAGTTTACCATTTTTAAAACAATATGTGATATTTTGTCAAATGCTGTAATCACTGGCTTAACGTGATCCCCTAATGAAGCAGCCGCTAATCCAAAAAAGATCGAGAAAATTACAATCTGTAAAATTTCATTCGTAGCCATCGCTTCAAAAATACTTTTTGGAACAATGTGTTCTATAAAATTATCGAATGATATATTTTGTGTTTTTGCAGTCACTTCTGACACTGCCGCTAAATCCACATTGGATAAATTAAGTCCTATTCCTGGTTTCAAAACGTTCACAAAAAACATTCCAAGCAACAATGAAATAAAAGAAGCTGTAAAAAACCAAGCCATCGCTTTACCACCTATTCTTCCTACCGCTTTAATATCTCCTAATTTTGCAATACCCACAACAAGAGTTGTAAATACTAAAGGCGAAATAATCATTTGAACCAAACGAATGAAAACTGTAGCCAAAATTTTAATTTTACTGCTGAAATTTTGCGCATCTTCTGGAGTTATACTATTATGTATTATAATCCCTAATACGGCTCCAAGAACCATTGCTATCAATATTTGCCCGGTTAATCCTGAAAAAAATGAAGTCTTTTTTGTAGTATGATCCATTAAATTATTTTTAATTACTTGATATTTAGTTACATTATATTTAGCATAATAATTCATATTTCATGAAATAGGATGCTTTTTATTTACAATTTATGGAGCTTGCTTTAGTACGTTTTATTTATCAAATAAAAGTCTGCCAAAACAATTGCAGCCATTGCTTCTACTATAGGCACTGCTCGCGGCACAACACAAGGATCGTGACGGCCTTTTCCTGTCATAGCAGTTATATTTCCTTGATTATCTAAAGATTCTTGCTCTTTCATGATTGTGGCAACAGGCTTAAAAGCAACTCTAAAATAAATATCCATACCATTGCTGATACCGCCTTGAATTCCTCCTGAAAGATTGGTTTTTGTGGTTCCGTCTGAATTATACAGGTCATTATGATCACTCCCTTTCATTTTTGCACCTTCAAAACCACTACCAAATTCAAAACCCTTCACCGCATTAATTGATAACATAGCTTTACCTAACTCGGCATGTAATTTATCAAAAACAGGTTCGCCTAAACCCACAGGAACGTTTTGAATTACACAAGATACCACACCTCCTACTGTATCTCCTTCTTTACGGATACCTCGAATGTAGTCCTCCATAATAACTGCAGCTTGCTCATCTGGGCAACGTACCGGATTGCTTTCAATTTTGGAAAAATCCAATTCTTGATAATGCTTTTCCAAAACGATAGGCCCAACTTGAGAAACGTAAGCATGAATTTTAATTTCGGATAACATTTGCTTTGCAATAGCACCAGCAACAACTCTTGAGGCCGTCTCTCGTGCAGAACTTCTTCCACCTCCACGATAATCGCGTACACCATATTTCTTTTCATATACGTAATCAGCATGGCTAGGCCTGTAGTTATCTTTTATATGAGAGTAATCGTCTGATTTCTGATTGGTATTTGGAATAATAAAACCAATTGGTGTACCAGTAGTTTTACCTTCAAAAATTCCGGATAAGAACTGAACTGCATCTGGCTCTTTACGTTGGGTAACAATAGCCGACTGCCCCGGCTTTCTTCGAGACATTTCAAATTGAATAGCATCTAAATCTAAAGCAATCCCAGAAGGGCAACCATCAATTATACCACCTAAAGCGTCACCATGAGATTCTCCAAATGTTGTAATTTTAAACAATGTTCCAAAACTATTTCCTGCCATTTCATTTTGATTTTGAACAAAAGTACCATTTTACTTCAAAGTTCAAAAGTTTAGTGTTTAAAGTTTTAAGCAAGTTCTTAGATTTATTGTTATTAAATTAATATTGTATCGCTAATCTTAACTTTTAATTCAATGTTACTTAATTTATTTTTAATTGTTTTGTTAAACTTCAAAAAATAAAAAACCTTGAAAAAAAGAAAAGTAGAAGTGGTTGTCATATCCGATGTGCATTTGGGCACCTTTGGTAGTCATGCCAAGGAACTCCTTAATTATTTATCCTCTATTAAACCTAAAATACTAATTCTAAATGGAGATATTGTTGATATCTGGCAGTTTAGAAAATCCTATTTCCCAAAATCACATTTAAAGGTTATTCAAAAAATCATCAGTTTTGCTTCAAAAGGGACAAAGGTGTACTACATTACCGGAAATCATGATGAAATGTTACGCAAGTTCAGTGACATCTCATTGGGTAATTTTGCATTGGTAGATAAACTCATTTTAACATTAGATTCAAAAAAATTATGGGTTTTCCATGGGGATGTATTTGATGCCTCGGTGCAACACTCTAAATGGATTGCAAAATTAGGCGGTTTAGGCTATGATTATCTTATTTTGATCAACCGGTTTGCAAATTGGTGTTTAAAAAAACTAGGGAAAGAGCCGTATTCGTTTAGTAAAAAAATAAAAGCTAGTGTAAAAAAGGCGGTAAAACACATTTCTGATTTTGAGAAAACTGCAACTGAATTAGCCATTGAAAAAAAATACGATTACGTTATTTGCGGACATATTCACGAACCAAAAATCATTAAAAAAGAAACCAAAAGTGGCTCTACACTCTATCTAAATTCTGGAGATTGGATAGAAAACCTCACATCTCTTGAATACAATAATAAAAGGTGGAAATTATTTCATTACAGTGAGATGAATTTTGAGGAAGATGATAATCTTTTTGAAATGGAAGATCTCATAGAAACCCAATCTATTGCAAGTAAAAAAATATTTGTAAAGCAAAATTTGGTTAAATAGCACATTAAGCTCCTAAAATAACTTGATGTGGAAATTATGTAACTTTTACACAAAATTTTACAACGCAATTAACAAGTAAATAAATAAATTTGCTAAATAATTAAAACAAACAAAAATGAAAAAGATTATTTTATCTGCAGTAATGTTAGTAGCATTATCATTTACAGCACAAGCACAAGATATTTCAAAAAATGCTTTAGGTCTTCGTTTAGGAGATAACGACGGTTTTGGTGGAGAAATTTCATACCAAAGAGGTCTTGGTGATAACAACCGTTTAGAATTAGATTTAGGTTTTAGAAATAGTAATGATGTTGATGCTTTTAAACTTACAGGTTTATACCAATGGGTTTGGAACATTGATGGTGGTTTCAACTGGTATGCTGGTGTAGGTGGTGGATTAGGAAGCTGGGATAACAACAGATTTGATGTAAACGGAACTTATGCTTTTGTTGCTGGAGATTTAGGTATTGAATATAATTTCAAAGAAGCTCCAATTCAATTAGCACTTGACATTAGACCCGAATTATACTTTTCAGATAATGATAACTTCAGAACTGATAATTTTGCTCCAGATTTAGCATTAAGTATTAGATACAGATTCTAATCAACAGATTCATAAAAAAAGAGGCTATTTATTCGTAAATAGCCTCTTTTTTTTATTGAAAAATAATTTCTTTTTTCGAGTTAATCTTCACCACACAAAAAGGGTTTGTCAAGGCTTGTGTAACCATTCCGCCTGGCTCAGGTGCCATTTCTTTTACCTTAATTATAATTTGAGTAGGTGTTTCTACTACGCTCTCAACATTTATACTGTAACCGCCACTTGTTTTTTGACCCATATTGAGAATCACAAAATTCGAGTTTTGTAAATCCGAAGGTTTAATGCTGTTTTTAAGATTTTCATCTTTTTGAAGCATTTTTATTTCATTTGGCTCTGATAAAATTTCATAAAACCGAATAGCAGCACCTCCATAAGTCTGTTCTGTTAGTACTTCATATAACTTTTTTGAATCAGCTATTGCTGGCTTACCTGTTGCACATGAAAACAAACTTATCATCATAACACCCATTACTATTTTATTCATGTTTTAAAAATTTAGATTTCCAATACCACTTTGATTATTTGTATTTGTTAATAGCTTTTAGATACAAAGCTTCGTACAAGGGTAAAATGTTTTTGATATCAAATTGTTTAGCAACTTCAAAGGCGTTTTCTTTAAACACTGCTAATGTTTTTTCATCTTTTAGTATTTTCAACGCATTAAGAGCCATTTCGTCCGTATTTCCCACATCACTTAAATATCCCGAAACACCATCAAAATTCACCTCGGCTAATCCACCAGAATTACTAGAAATAACTGGAACATTACAAGCCATTGCTTCAAGTGCCGCAAGTCCAAAACTTTCCGTTTGTGAAGGCAACAAAAACAAATCTGTAAGACATAAAATCTTATCAATTTCATTACTATTACCAAAAAATATTACCTTATCCTGAATACCAAGTTCTTGACAAAGAGCTTCTGCTTTTTCTTTTTCGGGACCGTCACCCACCATCATAAGCTTCGCAGGAATCTCTTTTTGAATGTTATAAAAAACTTTAATGACATCAGGAATTCGTTTTACTTTTCTAAAATTACTAATATGGGTAATGATTTTCTCATTCTCTTTAGCCATGACTGACCGTTGGCAAGGAAAATTAGTATCGGTTTTATTTTTATCCAACTCTATAAAATTAGGAATGACCTCAATTTCATTTTTTATGTTGAATAATTTTAAGGTATCGTCTTTTAAACTCTGAGAAACCGAAGTTACAAAATCAGATTTATTGATACTAAAAGTTACAGCAGGTTTATAAAAAGGATGGTTACCTACAAGAGTTATATCAGTACCATGCAGTGTAGTTACCATAGGAATATTTATTCCCTCGTCCTTTAGCATTTGTTTTGCCATATAACCTGCATAAGCATGCGGAATAGCATAATGCACATGCAACAATTCTATTTGATGCAATTTTACCATATCTACCAGTTTACTGGATAGCGCTAATTCATAAGGCTGATAATGAAACAAGGCATATTCAGGTACATTAACCTCATGGTAATGTACATTTGGACTTAGCAATGCAAGACGCACCGGTTGTCTATAGGTAATAAAATGAATTTCGTGACCACGTCTCGCTAGTTCAAGACCAAGTTCTGTGGCTACTACGCCACTACCTCCAAAGGTAGGATAACAAACAATTGCAATTTTCATGAAAACTATTTAATACAACGAAAGTAAGTAAATTTGAATTGAGTTTCCTGAAATTAATGTTAATTACCATTCATTAAAGTAACTTATTCAAAAAAAGAAGTGGAAGTTTAAAAAAATGAAAAAGAAATGTCTACGGAAAAAAAATAAATAAGTACTATTAAATAAAAGGGCTTTTTATTTTACACCTTCTATTTTTCTAAACTTTTTCTTATTCAACCATTTATTAATCTTAAAGGTAGCAAAAGCAGATCCAGCACCAATAAGCGCACCTGCTGCCACATCACTGGGATAATGAACACCTAAATGCATTCTAGAATAACCCACACTACTTGCCCATAAAAAAGAAGGTACAATGACATACCATTTAGGATACGCCATACTTAATGAGGTTGCAGTAGAAAAAGCAATAGAAGTATGACCTGAAGGAAAAGAGGTACCCGTAGATGTTACAACTGGAACAATATCTGAATAAGTGTCAAACGGGCGTGCTCTATTAACAGCTACTTTTAATGCTTTTGTAATAAAAGCATTTACAAGAAATGCTTCGCCAATAAAAATTGCTTTATGTTTAAGTGTACTATCTTTCTTTATTAACCCAATAGAATACATCAATACTGGGGTTGCAATACTTACTGGTACGGCACTATTTGTAATATTGTTTAATTGAGAATCAAAACTTTGATTGCGTTCAACGTGTATAGCTCTTAAAACTTTTATATCAAGATTTTGAGAAAATAAGTTACTAAAACCTATCAAAAAAAAGAAACAATATAGAATTTCAATTCTTGCTTTCTGCATTCAACGTTTTTTAATATTTAGTTTTAAAGACTATAATTAAGTAAAAGTATTTTTAAAAAAAACGACTGTGCCAACTATCCATAGCAGTAACTTCCCAAGATTCATTAAATTCTTCAATAGTGTTTACCAGGTTATTAAAAACTACTGTGTTTTCAGTAACCGCTTTGTCTTTCACCATTTTTTTGAAATCAATTAGGGTTTTATGAGCAATGTGTTCTCCTAACTTAAAAGTCACATTCATTTTATCTAATAAATCAACTGTATATTTTTGTTCTAATGCTTGTATAAACTCTACAGATGCGTCTATTGAACAACCCGTAGCAGCTTGTACTTCTTGATTTACAGCAATAATTATAAACCTATTATACTTTAAGAGATAAGAAGATTCTAAACTAGTTCCATGTGCTGCCCATTGCTCTAAGAAAGATTTTAATGAAGTTTCTATTTCAGCAAATTCAGCATCAGAGAATTTTCTATTGGATTGATAAATCCAAATTCTAGAATCTTCTGGTAAATTTTCAAAAGGGACGTACATATAATTGTATTTGTAAATTTCAGGGCAATTAGAATTTATTGACGCTGTATATCTGTTAAAATTTTAAAATATTTGAATTCATTTGTTGCTACATCAAAAAGTTCAATCTCAGTGTAACCAACTTTTACAGAATCTTTAACTTTAAGTTCATTATTAGTCAATACAGATGCTGTTTCAAAGTAATCCAATAATAAAAAACTATAAGCTCTTCCGTTTTTATCTTTTAGTTGTAAAGAAACAAATTGATCTTTTTTAATAGCGGTAACTTGACCTTCTATAAAAACATCCGCTGGTTCATCAACTACAAGTTCATCTTCACTTTCATCACCAATATCTTTCTGAGTTGATTTACCTAACTCTAGAATAATTTCTGGGCAGTTGACTAACATTTTTAGTGCTACTTTCTCGCCCATTTTTCGCATTCCTTCTTGATCATCAAACTGAATCTTATCCTCTTGCTTGAATTCATTTATATGACTCGTATAACTTTGAATCATACACAAACCTACTTGAGTTTGCAATTCTTTCTTATCTAGTTTTTGATAATCTAATTTTTTTGTTCCAAGACAAGCACAGGTTTCTTTACCAATAATGTCATACATGTCTTGAGAAAAAGAATTTGTACTGAAAATTAAAACAAGTGCTATAATTATTTTTTTCATCATTACAAGTCTTGAGCATTAGCAATAAGCTCAGCTATATCCATTACCTTAACATCACTTTCTCTTTCTTTGTTTTTGATACCATCTGTCATCATCGTATTGCAAAATGGACACCCTGCGGCAATAATATCAGGAGCTGTCTCTAATGCATCCTCTGTTCTCTCAATATTAATTTCTTTACTTCCGTTTTCAGCATCTTTAAACATTTGAGCTCCACCTGCACCACAACAAAGTCCATTGGCTTTTGATCTTTTCATTTCAACAAGAGCTGCATCAAGTTTCGTTATTAAATCTCTAGGAGCTTCGTAAACGTTATTGGCTCTGCCCAAATAACAAGGGTCGTGAAAAGTAATACGCTTTCCTTTAAATTGACCACCTTCAATAGTAAGTCTACCATCATCAAGTAGCGATTTCAAAAATTCTGTATGATGTATTACTTCATATTGTCCTCCTAGTTCTGGATACTCATTTTTGAGCGTGTTAAAACAATGAGGACAAGCAGTAACTATTTTTTTTGCTTCATAACCATTCAAAACTTCAATGTTCATCATGGCTTGCATTTGAAACAAAAACTCGTTTCCTGCTCTTTTTGCTGGATCTCCTGTACAACTCTCTTCGGTTCCTAAAACAGCAAAAGAAACATTAGATCTATTTAAAATTCGAACAAAAGCTTTCGTAATTTTTTTTGCTCTATCGTCAAAACTTCCTGCACAGCCCACCCAAAATAAAACTTCTGGCTGCTTTCCTTGAGCTAACATTTCGGCCATAGTTGGCACTATTAAATTTTCTGACATACTTTTTTATTGATTCGGTTATATGATAATTTGTGTTTGTATTAAAAAAATACAATAATGAAATCCGTTACAATGGATTATTCATTTTTCCAATTTAATCTATCTTGTTGGTTGTATTGCCATGGTGCACCATTGTTTTCAATATTGGTCATCATAGCATTTAACGGCATTGGTGCAGCACTCTGTTCCATTACTAAATAACGTCTCATATCCATAATAATAGATAAAGGACTGATGTTTACAGGACACTCTTCAACACAAGCGTTGCATGAAGTACAGGCCCATAGTTCTTCTGCAGTAATATAATCATTCAACAACGATTTATTATCTGGTATGAAAACACCTTTATTCGCATCTATATTTTTTCCTACTTCCTCAAGACGATCTCTAGTATCCATCATGATTTTTCTAGGAGATAATTTTTTACCCGTATTGTTTGCAGGACATGATGAAGTACATCTTCCACATTCTGTGCAGGTATAAGCATTTAACAACTGAACCCAGTTTAAATCTTGCACATCACTAGCACCGAATTTACTTGGAACCGCATTTGAATCTACTGGTGCTGCTGCAAAAGGATCGGCATTAGGATCCATCATTAATTTTACCTCATTTGTTACTGATTGTAAATTATCAAATTGACCTTGTGGGTTCAAATTTGCAAAATACGTATTAGGAAAAGCCAATAAAATATGAAGGTGCTTTGAAAAATAAAGATAATTCATGAAAATTAAAATCCCCACAATGTGAACCCACCAGAAACCTTCAGATAATAGCATTACTAATTCATTTGAAAGTCCATTAAAAATAGGCTCAATAAACTGACTCACTGGAAAAGATCCTGCTTTTATGAAATGACCATAACCTCCTGGAACATTTTGTAAATGCAAATCAGAAGCGTTCATTAATAAAAATAATGTCATCAATACCACTTCAAAATACAAAATGTAATTAGCATCACTTTTAGGCCAGCCTTTTAAATCTGAACTGACAAATCGCTTTAATTTAATAATATTTCTTCGGCTCCAAAAAGCAAAAACAGCCACTAAAACTAAAACAGCAAGTATCTCAAATGAAGCAATTAATACATTATAAGTAGTTCCCAAGAAAGCAAAAACTCTATGTGTACCAAAAAGTCCATCAATAATAATTTCTAACAACTCAATGTTAATGATTACAAAACCAATGTAGACTATAATGTGTAAAATCCCTGCCACTGGTCTCTTTACCATTTTTGATTGTCCTAGTGCTATCATGGCCATATTAGTCCATCTTGCTTTGGGATTATCCGTACGATTAACATCAGTTCCTAAATTGATATTTCTTCTTATTTTTTTGATACTTACAAAAAAATATCCGAAACCTATTGCCAATATTATGGCAAATAAAATATTGTCTAAGTAGCTCATTTTAATATATTTACTTTATTTGAATAGAATCCTTTTGTGCTCCTACGTATGGCTTGTTTTTCTTTCCAAACACTGATATATTTACATATCTAGTAGGATACAATCTAATATCTTGAAGAAGTAATTCCAACTCTTTGGTAGAAGTTTTAATATTTTGATAAAAAGATTCGTCTTTTAATAATTTCCCTATTGTACCATTTCCAGACTCTAAATTACGCATAATTCCATCTACACGTCCTAGAGTAGTATTTAGGTTCTTCACTGTTTTACCTAAATCAGCTTTGTTTAAAGAATCTGAAATTTTTGAAAAGTTGACTGAAACTTTATTCAAGTTAGTAACAACACCGTTTATTTGTGTTTTGTTTGTAGCTAATAAATCATTCACACTAGATGAAAGTTTATGAAACTCAGCCACTGTTTGACTCAATTCAGCAAGAGTCAATTTGATATCGGCTTGACCTTTTTGATCTAAAACATTATTCAATCCAGAAATTAGTTTATCTGTATTACCTAATAATTTTTCAAGTTTGTCTTGCAAAGGCGCTAATTGATCCCCTACTTTATCGGTTAAACCAAGCTTAATTCCACTTTGAAAAAACTGACCTTCAACAGCTAATTCTTTATCATTAAAATTAGGCATAATCGCTATTTGCTTTCCGCCAATAAAGCTTGGCTCATACAATGATGCAACACTACTTTTTGTAATAGGAAAATCAGTTTTCAACTGTAACTCTACAAGCAATTTACCTGTATTCGCATTAATAGTAATACTGTTTACTTTACCTATAATTAAGCCATTAAGAGTTACTGGAGCCGATGATGTAAGACCTTCAACACTATTATATTCAACAAAAAAGGTTTTGTAATCTGTAAACAAGTCTTTTCCTTTTAAAAAACTGTAACCCCAAATAAAAAGTGATATAGATGCAATAACTAAAATTGCAGTTTTAATTTCTCGTGTTATTTTCAAAATTCAAGTATTTTTTACAAATTTAATATAAAATATTTGACTTGTTATAATAATTTAAGCGCTTCTTTAATACTAATGTTTTTTCCGTTCTGAAACGCTACAATATAAGCAGTTGTATATCCTTTTAATTGAACCTTTTTTAAATTTTCTTTGGCTATTGCATACGTATTTGCTTCTCCAAAGAAATAAGTAAACAAAGATCCAGAACTTGATTGAACTGAAACGTCTTTCAAACCTTTAAAATTTTGAGGCTTTAAATCCAACTTTTTATTGCCAGATGCAAATTGTATTTTAAAAACTACATTAGTTTTAGATGGTTTCGAATTTATATCTGACAAAGGCGCCTTAACTGTTATTTTTTTATCTATGGAGGAGGATTTCGTTTTTGAAACTTCTTTCAAATCATCATTGTCATTTGAAGAACTTGTATCAAAGTATTCTTTTTTGTAAGCAATTATAGCCGATGCAATTGCTTGTGCCATGTTTTTTTGTCCTTCTGCAGAGTTGAGATAAGTCCCCTCATTTTTATTGCTTAAAAAACCAAGCTCAATTAAAACACTTGGCATGTATGCCGCATCCAACACCCACAATGGAGTTTGTTTGATACCTCGAGATTTTCTGTTGAGTTTGTGTATAAAATTACCTTCTATTTTTGATGCCAATCGAATACTTCGATCTAAGTAATCTTCTTGTAAAATTTTCAAACCTATTAAAGTCTCTGGATTTTTAGGATCAAATCCTTTATAGCTTCTTTTATAATCTTTCTCTAATAAAATAACAGAATTTTCTTGTTTTGCAATTTCTAAATTTCCTTTGCTTCGGGTCAAACCCATGACAAATGTCTCTGTCCCATATGGAACTGGATTATTTACTGAATTACAATGAATGGAAATAAACAAATCTGCATGCAGACTATTTGCTTTGTGAGGTCGGTCTTTGAGTTCAATAAAAACATCTGATTTGCGGGTATGAATTACCTTAATATCTGGATCTTCATTCAACTGCTTTTCGAGTTGCAAAGTCGTTTTTAGTGCAATTTCTTTTTCTATAAATCCATGGTAGGAATTTCCAGGATCTTTACCTCCGTGGCCAGCATCAAGGATAACAATAAATTTATTTTTAGATTGAGAAAAAACAGCTATGCTTGCCATTAGAAAAAAAACGACACATTTTGTTTTTATTTTTAAAACGCTATGCAAAATATATAGGTGTAAAATTATTAGGATCCTTTTTTGGAGGATTTATTTAAGGGCATCTTTAATACTGACTTTCTCACCATTTTTGTAAGCAATTAAAAAAGCAGAGCTAAAACCTTTTTCTTTTGCAATTTTTAAATCTTTCTTAGCTGCTTCATAATCCGTTGTATTTCCATACAAATATTTAAAATATTTATTTTCAGTAATTACAGAAATGGCATCTAGCCCTCTAAACGTTTTTGAACTTGTATCTAAGTTTGTCAAACTAGCCATCAATTGGACTTTATAAACTGTTGAGGCGCTACCATTCACTACAGGTAAAACAGCTGCAGGATTAACTCCAGATTGTATATTTGGTGTAGTTGGCGTTTCGTTAATTTCATTAATAGGTTTTTCTATTTTGTCTTGGGGTAATACTTCTTGTATGTTTTCAATTTCATTAGTCCCATAATATTCCGCTTTATAGCTAATAATTGCATCCGAAATAGCTTTTGCAATCTGGTTTTGACCTTCTTCAGAGTTTAGAATATTACCTTCAATAGTGTTTGAAATAAACCCCATTTCAATTAAAACTCTAGGCATATAGGCTTTATGCAATACCATAAAAGGAGCCTGTTTTACCCCTTCTCCACGTATTTTTTTTCCTAAATTCTCAAATGCATCCTCCACTTTACTAGCAAGTGAAATACTGTTATCTAAATATTCTTCTTGCATTAAAGTCATACCTATCATAGTCTCAGGAGAGTTAGGATCAAAACCTTCATATTTTTGTTTATAGTCCTTTTCCAAAGTAATTACAGAGTTCTCTTTCTTGGCTGCCTCTAAGTTTGATGAAACTTTACTCAAACCCATCACATAAGTTTCAGTTCCGTCAGCAAGAGTGTTTCTATTTGCATTACAATGTATGGATACAAATATGTTTGCGTTAAATCGATTTGCAATATTGGCTCTTTCAATCAAATCAATAAACACATCTGTTTTTCTAGTATAATTAACCTCCATATAAGGAGTTGACTCTAAAATTTTACCTACTTTTAAAACAACCGCTAATGCAATATTTTTTTCGATCCTACCTTCATAAACTGCCCCAAAATCATGTGCACCATGACCCGCATCCAGCGTTACCTTAAAATTACTTGATTGACTAAAACCTAAAACGGAATTCATCAACAAAATAAAAGATACCAATAATTTATTATTACTTGAAAAAGACATGTTGTGATACGTTAATTTAATTAAAAGACTACAGTTATAAAATTATTAATTTGACTATTTTTGACCAAAAATAATCTGTAAGTTTGACTCCTCAAAAAATAGGCCATCATTTTACAAAAATAGCATTTAAACCTTTGCATACAAACTTATTTAATATCGTTTTAATATCTATTATCCTATCAATAGGTTCAGGTACAACATACGCGCAAGATATCAATAAAAAGAAGCCGAATGTAAAAGCTCAAAATAAAATTGATTCCGAACCCAAAGCATCTTCTACAATTAAAAAGGATGATAATCTTGCTGTAAAAAAAGTAGACACTATTAAGATTGATACTGTAAAAAGCAAGAAAGTATTTTTGAACGGGAAAGTACGTTACAAAGCTAGTAAGTATGTCAAAATTGATCAAAAGAGAAAATTAATCACACTAAACGATCAAGCGGAATTATATTATGAAGATGTAGAACTTAAATCTGGTATAATTGTACTTGATTATGAAAAAAATGAAGTCTATGCAGGAAGATTAAAAGACTCCGCAGGTGCTTACATTCAATATCCAAATTTTAAGCAAGGTGCCAATGTAGTAGAACCCGATTCTATTCGGTTTAATTTTAAAACAAAAAAAGCGCTAATTTGGAATTCTCGTTCAGATCAAGGCGAATTCAAAATCAAAGCTGCAGTTACTAAAAAAGAAAATGACTCCGTATATTTTTTAAAAGGCGCCCGTTTTACTACATCAAAAGATGTAGACAATCCTGAATATTATTTCCAAACCAATAAAGTGAAATTTATTCCCGGCAAAAAAGTAGTTACAGGATTAACTAATATGGTTATTGCAAATGTGCCTACTCCTATTGCGCTGCCTTTTGCGTTTTTTCCTATGAGCAAGGAAACCAGTATTTCGGGTTTAATATTACCTAGTTACAACGACTCTAACAACCGTGGTTTTTCTTTACAAAACTTAGGTTACTATTTTGCCTTAAGCGATAACTATGACTTAACGGTATTAGGAGATTATTATACCAATGGTAGCTATGGGATGCGTTTTGAGTCAAGCTATGCCAAAAGATACAATTACCGTGGTAACATCAATGTGCGTTTTGAAAATTTAATCAATAGTGAAAGAGGGTATCCTGACTATTCTAAACAGAACATTTACAACATCCAATGGTCCCATTCAAAGGATACAAAATCCAGTCCAAATTCTACTTTTTCAGCTTCTGTGAATTTAGGAAGCAGCAAATATTTCCAGCAGTCCATTAATCAAGTTAACATTGGCTCAAACCTAAACAATACACTTAGCTCTTCAGTATCTTATTCCAAAACATTTACTTCAGTGCCACAAGTGCGTATGTCATTGACAGCTACACATTCTCAAAACACACAAACAGAGGAAATCAACATGACCTTACCTACGCTACAATTAAGCGTAGACAGAATGTATCCTTTTGTAGGTAAAGACGGTGTGAGAAAAGGTTTTTTTAAGAATATCAATTTACAATACAACCTAAACGGTAGAAATAGTATCGTAACTAATGACTCTTTATTTTTTAAACCCCAGATGTTTCGTGATGCTAAAATAGGTTTTCAGCATAGCATCCCGTTGAGTACAAATTTTAAATTATTCAAATATTTTAGTGCTACTACATCAATGAATTATGAAGAAATTTGGTACACAAAAACGATTAACAAAAGCTTTGATATAGAACAAAACCGAGTAGTTGATAGAACCGTTAACGGTTTTGACGCTTTTAGAACCTATTCTTTCTCATCAAGTGTAGGAACAACAATATATGGAACGTTCAATTTTGGTGAAAACAAAAAAATAAAATCAATACGTCACGTAATGAGACCCTCCATTTCTTATGGGTACACACCAAGTTTTGAAAAATATTACGATACTTATGCTGCCGATGGTTCAGGAAAAATGCAAAAATATACCCGATTTGAAAACGGAATTTATGGTGCACCAGGATTAAACAATTCTAATATTTTAGGTTTTGATTTAAGCAATACGCTGGAAGCAAAGGTAACAGACAAGGACAGTACTAAAGTGGAGTCCAAAAAAATAATGCTACTTAACAACCTTAACTTTTCTACATCATACAATATGAATGCCGATGGTAAAACAACATTAGCATTAGCACCAATTCGAGTAAGTGGTGGTACAAATTTACTAGATAATAAAATGAATGTCAATTTTGGAGCCACTCTTGATCCTTACGCTATTGATAATTCGGGTAACCGAATAAATGTGTTTAACATCAATAACGGCGGAAGTCTTTTTAGAATGACAAGTTCAAATATGACAATAAATTATGCCATTTCAAGCAAAGGAAAAGATAAAAATGAGAAAGATAAAAATTCATTAAGCAAACGAAATGGTGGTCGAGAAGACGATTTATTTGGAACCAATGTTGATCTTGGCGATAGCCGAAGAAGTTTATTTAATGAGGATGAAGAAAATGAAGAAGAAGATACAGAATCTGAGTTTTTTAATTCTAAATTACCTTGGGACATGACATTTGCTTATTCCCTAACGTATGGAAACAATAATCGAGAAAATGAAATCATAGGAAACTCAATTATGATATCTGCCAATGCTGACATAACGCCCAAATGGAAAGCTGGTGTATCAACAGGATATGATTTTGTTCAAAAAGGAGTTACGTTTACTCAATTGCGTTTTGAGCGTGATTTGTTAAGCTGGCGAATGGATTTTAACTGGTCCCCTTTTGGTACAAATGCAAACTGGGGTTTCTTTATCGGGATAAAATCTGGTGTATTAAGTGATATCAAATGGGATAAACGTAGTACCATAAACAGGTAACTTTAAAACTAATTCAAATTAATGCCACATGAAAAAAATAATTTTTACTAAAAATGCTCCTGCTCCAATAGGTCCTTATAGCCAAGCTGTACTAAAAGGGAATACACTTTATACTTCTGGTCAAATTGCTTTAGATCCATCAACTGGAGAACTAATAACATCGTCAATTGAGGCTGAAACCGAGCAAGTAATGCAAAACATGAAAGCAGTTCTTGAAGCAGCAGAAATGACATTTGAAAATGTTGTTAAAACAACTATTTTCATCATGGACATGAATGATTTTGCTCAAATAAATACTGTTTACGGTTCCTATTTTGACGAAAAATCAGCTCCTGCTCGTGAAACTGTCCAGGTAGCTTGTTTACCAAAAAATGTTAATGTAGAAATTTCAATGATTGCCATATCGTAATATAAATTTACAGCGTTTAAAACTGTAAATTGAATATAAAAAAAGTCCTTACTAATTCTTAAAAAAGCATCGCTTTGCAAGAATTAGTAAGGACTTTTATATTATGTGACTCTATTTATTTAAATTGTGATAAGCGATTAAGCCATCAATAGGTCTTCTTAAAACATTACCCAATTGTAGTTCATATTTATCAAAATTTTCCTGCAATTCTTCTTTTAAGTAAAAAGCAATAGAACCTACAAAATGAACTTTTACCTCTTTACAATTATCAAATTGCTTGATATAATTTTTAACAAAAGATTTCATTCCCTTAAAAATTATTTTCCTGCAAAACTCTGTCTCTTTATGCTGAATTAAAAACTTTGCAAAAGTAGCCAGATAAGCGTTAGGATTAGGCTCCTTATACAACTTACTTTTTATAGCATCTGGATCTAAGTCATACTCTTTTTCAAATTCAACAGCCAATTCTTTTGGCATTTTGTTAAAGTAATACTTTCTAATTAATTCTTTTCCAAAAACATTTCCACTGCAATCATCCATCGCAATATAACCTAGAGATTGTACTTTTTGATGCAACTCTTTACCATCAAAGTAACTACAATTTGATCCTGTTCCTAGTATAGACACTATTGCTTTTTCTCCTTTTGGAGTAGTAGCATACACAGCTGCATAGGTATCTTCTTTAACATCAATGATTGCATTAACAAAATAGTTTTGAAAAACTTGTGAAAGTGCTATTTTCATCCTGTCAGTACCACAACCTGCACCATAAAAGAATAAATGAGTAGCATTCTTTTTATTGTGTAAAATATCAAAACGATCGTTCAATCTTTCAATAATTTCATCTGGTTCAAGCACTTCGGGGTTTAACCCAAGTGTTTGTGTTGTAAATAAAATTTTACCATTGTCATCTATCGCAATCCAATCGGCTTTAGTAGATCCGCTATCAACTATTAGTCTCATTTTTTTTTAGTTTATTAGTGTGTGTTGCCCGTTTAATATAAAGTCATAACCATTTAATTTCTATACCAAAGCAACAAAAAATAAAATCCCGTTACAGCATGATAACGGGATTTGTAAATATATAAAGAATTATTTTAACCCTGCAATGTGCACAGATAAATCAATTAACTTACTAGAATAACCATACTCATTATCATACCAAGAAACTATTTTGAAAAAAGTAGAATTTAACCCAATTCCTGCAGTTGCATCTACAATTGAAGTTCTTTTATCAGAAATAAAATCTTGAGATACTACAGCGTCTTCAGTATAGCCTAATATTCCTTTCATAGTTGTCTCAGATGCATTTTTTAAAACTGCCATAATCTCTTCGTATGAAGTTTCTTTAGCAACTTTTACCGTTAAATCTACTGCAGATACATCAACAGTAGGAACACGGAAAGCCATACCAGTTAATTTTCCATTCAATTCAGGAATAACTTTTCCTACTGCTTTTGCGGCGCCTGTAGAAGATGGTATAATATTAACACTTGCAGCACGTCCGCCTCTCCAGTCTTTTTTTGATGGACCATCTGCTGTCATTTGAGTTGAAGTGGTAGCATGAACCGTTGTCATTAACGCCTCTACAATTCCGAAATTATCATGAATTACTTTAGCTAATGGTGCAAGGCAATTGGTAGTACAAGATGCATTAGAAACCACTAAATCTGTTGCTTTTGCAGTTTCATGATTTACTCCCATAACAAACATTGGTGCATCTGCAGATGGAGCAGAAATAATAACTTTTTTAGCACCTCCTTTAATATGCTCACTAGCAGTTTCTATAGTTGTAAAAATACCCGTGCATTCAGCAACTACATCAACATCTACTTCATTCCATTTCAAATCAGCTGGATTTCTTTCGGCAGTGATACGGATGTTTCTTCCATTTACATATAATTTTCCTTCTTTAACTTCAACAGTACCGTCAAAACGACCGTGAACTGAATCATATTTCAATAAATAAGCTAGGTGATCTACATCTAATAAATCGTTTATTGCTACTACCTCTACATTATCTCTATTAAAAGTTTCTCTAAAAACGATTCTTCCAATTCTACCAAATCCGTTAATTCCTAATTTTACTTTTGACATTTTAATTTAATTTTTTTGTTTATTTTTCTTTTCTACCTAAAGTCTAATTTCCTCACAATAAACTTTAATTAACTATGTCGACATGATGTCTGATACTCTTAATAATTCTCTATCAATCATGGATTCTCCTTTAATAGCTTGTTCCAAAGGCGTCAATGTTACTTGATCATTTTGCAACCCTACCATATAACTCGATTTACCTTCTAGTAACGATTCAACTGCTTTTACACCTAACCTACTTGCTAGAACTCTATCAAAACAAGAAGGGGATCCTCCACGCTGCATATGACCTAAAACAGAAACTCGAACATCATATTCTGGTAAATTAGCCTCTACGTAATCCTTAAGTTCAAATACATTTTTACCAATTTTATCACCTTCGGCAATGACTACTATACTTGATGATTTTCCAGAAGCCTTACTTTTCTGTAAAGATTCGAGTAATCTATCTAGTCCTAAATCTTCTTCAGGAATCAATATCTCTTCTGCTCCAGCACCTATACCCGCATTTAAAGCAATATGTCCCGCATCTCTACCCATCACCTCAACAAAAAACAAGCGGTTGTGTGAACTTGCTGTATCTCTTATTTTATCAATAACATCAACAACTGTATTTAATGCTGTATCATAACCTAAAGTATGACTCGTACCGAATATGTCATTATCTATAGTTCCTGGGATTCCCATTACTGGAAAATTAAATTCTGAATTAAATAATAATCCACCCGTAAAAGTTCCATCACCTCCTATTACAACCAGTGCATCTATACCTGCTTTGGTTAAATTTTCATGTGCCTTTTTTCTACCTTCTGGGGTTTTAAATTCTAGGGAACGCGCAGATTTTAATATGGTTCCTCCTTTATTAACAATATTGTTTACACTACGAGGTCCCATATCTTTAAAGTCTCCTTCAATCATACCTTGGTACCCTCTATAAATCCCTATACATTCTATGTTATGGTAAGCACAAGTTCTAACTACAGATCGAATTGCTGCATTCATTCCTGGGGAGTCTCCACCTGAAGTAAGAACACCTACTTTCTTAATTGTTTTTGGCATTTTTATAATATTAAAGTGTAAAACTAACAAACATTAACCACTTATGAGACAGTGTTTTTTATTAATTAAAAGGCTGTCTTAAATTCAAACGTTTTCGTTGATAAGTTTTTTTAAAACACTATTAAATTACGCTATTAATTACTAAAAGTAAAAATTTATTCACTTTTAGTAAAATATTAACGTTTTAATACCAAATAAAATAAAGGATTGTAATTCAGATATTTCTAATGAAATTCAGATAATTTGGACTCCAGCTCATATAAATAAGCAGTTGTAGTAAAGTATAATTTACAAGTATGGTTCTTGTTTAATACTCCTCTGGCAGAAGGCCTTCTTGATTTTTCTTAATAGGTTCTGGCGTTTTTTTCTTGGATTTAGAAAAATTAATATAATCTGGAGCCATTTCAGAATCTTGATCATCAGACTGCGATGCTCCTACTTTTTCTATTTTAAGGTTTTTAAAGATTTTATTTACCAACTCTTTAAAAGTATCAAAATCTACTTCATAAGACACCCCTAAACCTTGGGTATAACCAATTCCTTGACCTACATAATTGATGTCATTTTCTTTATTAAAAAGTCTGAGATTAAGAGTCCCATCTTCGTTAACACGATAAAGCACCTCAACATCGCCTACAATTGCAGACTCATTAATTCCTCCAAATGGAACTCCTAACTTGCCATTTATTGTAATACGTTCGTTTATTTTAGATGAAATTGTAGCAACAAATCTACCATCCGTTTCTTTTCCTAATCGCCTGTCAGCTCCAATAAAATTTAGACCTACTTTGAATTTTTCATCATCAGAGCGAATGATTCCACCCAAAATGCTCGAAGCCGTTTCAAACAAACTCCCTGAAAAATCAGATTGATTTACACCTTCAGGACTTAAAAAACCACCCGATGACAATAAATACAAAGCTTGCGTTTGTCTTACATCCTTATCATTTAATTTATACTGAATTTCCGATTTCAAAACAGTACTTACCGTAGGGAATTCGATATTGAAATCAGGCTCAGGACTTGTTAAATCTCCTCGCACGCCTATCACAACCTCTACTGGAACTTTTGAATTAAAAGACGCATTATCTAATAAAACTGCTGGATTTGCTGTTGTTTTGTATATAGCTTCAAGGTTAAGTTGTGCTTTCATAGGATTACCTTCCCATGTTATTGATCCACCTTTTTTTACTGCAAACTTTTTATCAATAAGACCTCCATATTTAAAATTGTAAGTTCCTTCATATGCCTGGAAATCTCCCCACATGTTAAATTTACCAAGGGTATTAATTTTAAATAGTAAAGACCCAAAGCCTTTACCTTTCATACCATGACCTGTATTTCGATCCAGTATCACTTCAACCTCAGCATCCGGAGTAATGTCAAAATCAAATTCAAGTTCTAAACCGTTGTAATTTCGTGTGTTTTCAACAATCCCGTTTTTAATGTTGTATTTTTCTTTTTCTGTTACAAAATGAATAAATACATTATCACTTACACTTTCAGCATTATTAATCGGAATTTTAACAGCTGTACCTTTTTCTGATTTGGCATCAACTTTTATAAATAAACTATTGGTAGGCCCTTTAATTGTTGCGCTACCATCAATGAAAGCAGTGCCGTAGTACGCTGCATCTTCGCTATCTTTTGTATCTAATGCAACTAATCTTTTTGAATTTATGGCCAAGTCTAATTTCCAATCTGAGAAATTATTGTGTCCGATATACCCGTTTAAATTTCCTACTGTACCATATTTAGTATCTGTTAAGGTATTGTTCCTAAACAAAAACTTCTCATTTGTCAAATCTATTATGGTATTGTCACTCAAACCATAGTCCACGTTAAGATATGGAATTGTCAAACCTGCTTTGTCTAAAAATAATCTTCCGTTAATGGTAGGATCTTGTAACTTGCCCTCAATACTTGCATTACCACCTACAGAACCTCTTATATTGGATAAAACATCACCACCTAGGGAATTAAGCGTTGCAATATTAAACTTATCAAATTTTAATTTTAAGTCTAAAATGGTTTCTTTATTGACAATTTCAAAATTCCCGTCGGCATTAAATGATTCTAAATTTTCGTTTTCTAAGTTTGAGTTTATGGTGAATTTTTTAAAAGTTTCATCACCCTCAACATCAAATTTCAAAATACCCAAATCAGTTTTGTTTACATTTAATTTATCAATGACTATTGCAGCCGTAGGCTGGTAAACATTTTTATTTTGTTTAAAATCTATTTCACCATTTATATTTCCTTGTACAACTAGTTTATTGTTTGTGGGGGTAATTTGGTTTAAGTTGACATCTTTAAAACTTAATTTCAAATCCTTAAAATCACTTCCTTTTAGATTTCCATCCAATGCTATAGACTGATTTTCATGGGAAAGTACCAGCCTATCAATGTCAAAATTCTCCAAAGATTTATCAAAAACAATTTGATTATCAGGCGTTTCATTTTCGTTTAAAAACCACAAATAATCTTTAAACTTGACTTCAGATTTACTGATACCTACAACATTATTATTGTCCTTATTGATAGTATGATACAAGTTGAGATTGTAATAATCTTCGGCTTTGGGACCACCTTTAAATTCAGATCTAAAAAACAACGTATCCTTGTGTGTCACATTGATCAAACTGAAATCTCTTATTTTATAATACTTGGTTTTTATACTATCAAGCTCAACATATGCATTATAAAGCGGATTTTTATTATCAACAGCTACTCTTATATTATCAAATGTTATGTTTGAAGCTGTTATTTGCGGGGAATTAAAATCTAATTTAAATTCATGATCATCTGAACTGATACTCCCCTTAACAATTGTATTGGCTCCGATGGCAATATCTGGGTAAAAAATCTCAATAATTTTATTGTAGATAGAAAAATTAAAGTTCAAAAACTGTCCTTGTTTTACTTTTAAGGGTTTAAAATTAGTGTATAAACTTCCTAACGAATTCTTTACTAAATTTTGCAATTGATTGAATTCATATCTCCCTACAATCTCACCTTGAACAATATCGGGAGAATTCACAGTTATAGTCCTTACTTTATTATCGTCAAAAGTTGAATTGATCGTAAAATCATTAAAGACATAAGTATCCTTAGCGTTTTTATAAGATGTTTTATTGATAAAAACAGTTCCCTCAAAATTTTCTATTGAATTACCAGATGCTTGTACTTCAACATCTCCTTTGAAAACAGAAACAGGATCATTCATCAATTTCAATTTTTTCAAATCGGCATTGATTACATTAATTTGAAAATCATATTTACTATCTTTTTTACTTAAATCTAAAGCGCCATCAAAAGTCATTTTCAAATTAGGATCATCAATCTGGATGTCTCCAATGTAATTAGGACTCGCAAGATTACCGTTTAAAGTAATATTTGTATAATTATAACCTTTAAACTCTATTTGGCTAACTTGACCATTCACCGCAGTGTTCAAATACTTTTGATTAAACCCTTGACCATCTACATCAATATCAAGAGAAACTTTTCCTAAATCTTTCTGATCAATCATGGTACCTAAATCAAAATTATCTAAGATTACAGTACCAATGTAGGATGCTTTATCAATTTCGTTAATGTTATTGATGTACAAATTTGAAGTTACTTTCCCTAATGCTGTTATCATAGAAAAATCAGCTTCAACGGCTGTAGTTGTAACAGATGCAGTCCCTTCAGTACTAAAACGTCCTAATTTTTGTAAAGAAGTAGGCAGTTTATTGCCTAAAATGTTGGGCAGAATTACAACTAAATCATCATAAGTAGAAGTCAATTTATCAAACTTAGAAAACATTGAAAATTGTTGTCCTTTTCTAGCAAATAAATTCTTGAAATTGATGTCACCTATTAACTGTGTTTTTCGCTCATCAATTAAATTTAACTTAGAAAACTGTAAATCATTTAGCGTTCCCTTGATCTTTGATTTTAAATTAAATCGCTGGTTTTTACCTAATTCTTTATAAAAATATCGAATATCATTTGATGCAATTGTAGCTGCATCTAATTGAATATCAAATACTACTTTATCATTAAAATTAGAAAAATCTTCAATTTTGTATTTAAGAATAACTTCTCCTTTAAGAGAGGATTCCTTGGTTTGCAAATCTAGTTTTTCAAGTTTGATATTTTTTTTGGAATATGAAAATTTCGATTTCAAATTTTTAACATACAATCCTCTAAAATCTAGAAAGGACATCTTATTGATACTGGTAGAAACTTCTGGACCAAAAATTAAAAAATCAGTAACCGATGCATTCAATTTTGTGAAATCTACATTTTTTGGTGTTTCTCTGTTTTCATCAATTAATATAAATCTTCCATCGTAAATTTGTAAGGTATTGGCTTTCATTAAAAATTTTCGATTGGAACGTTTTCCAGTCTCAAATGATTTAATAAACTTATCCATGTTCGTCTCTTTTTCACCCTTGTATGTTTTTAGGTTAAAAAGTAATCCGTAAACATCCAGATTATCAAAAATAAGATCTCCATTCAGCATTTTTTTGCCTTCAAGAATAGTGGTAGCAATACGCTCCGAATATATCAAAGTATCCTTTCGGTGGTCTCTTATTAATACATTTTTAAATTTAACACCTCCAAAAACTGAAATTGAAACACCTTCAACATTTATATTTGTACCATAATCTTTATTCACAGTATCCGTAAAATAACGTGCTATCCTAGTTTGTACGGCAGGCATAGTTAGAGCAATACCCGCAACAAGCAGCAGAACTAGTAGCCCAAGCAACACTCTAAAAACTATTTTAATTACTTTTTTGATACTTAATTGAATTTATTCATTTAAAATTTAATTTTGCTTTTGCAAACACAACTTCCTTTGCTAAAAATTCTCTAATTTTGAAAATTACAAATGTGATCCGTACGACGCGTACAAATTGTAACTCAAAATTCATACCCATTTATGCAAAATCCTGAGGTTTTTATACTTGCAATAGAAAGTTCTTGCGATGATACCGCCGCTGCAGTTTTAAAAAACGACAAAGTACTATCAAATGTTGTAGCAAACCAACTTATTCACAATCAATACGGGGGTGTTGTTCCTGAACTTGCCTCTAGGGCTCATCAACAAAACATTGTTCCTGTAGTAGATGCTGCACTTAAAAAAGCAAATATACAAAAAGAACAGCTATCTGCAATTGCATTTACACAAGGTCCTGGCCTTATGGGCTCCTTGCTGGTAGGAAGTTCTTTTGCAAAATCATTGGCTCTAGCCTTAAACATTCCGCTTCTTGCAATAAATCACATGCAAGCTCATGTTTTAGCGCATTTTATTGATGAAGAAGGATTTGAAAAACCAAGCTTTCCATTTTTAGCATTAACTATAAGCGGAGGTCATACTCAAATTATAAAGGTAGAAGATTATTTTACCATGACCATAATTGGCGAAACCACTGATGATGCTGTAGGCGAAGCATTTGATAAAAGTGCCAAAATACTTGGTCTGCCCTATCCTGGCGGTCCTTTAATAGATAAATATGCTCAACTAGGAAATCCAAAAGCATTTCCATTTACCAAACCTAAGGTGGCAGGATTAGATTTTAGTTTTTCGGGATTAAAGACGGCAATTCTCTATTTTATTCAAAAGAAAACAGCCGAAAATCCAAATTTTGTAACTGAAAACCTAAACGATATTTGCGCCTCAATACAGCATACTATTATAGAAATTTTAATGGATAAAATTAAACTTGCTGTAAAAGAAACAGGTATTAAACAAATTGCAATTGGAGGCGGCGTATCTGCAAACTCCGGCATAAGGACTACTTTAAAGGAAACCGAAAAAAAATACGGTTGGAAAACCTATATACCAAAATTTGAATACACAACCGATAACGCTGCAATGATAGGAATTGTAGGATATCAAAAATATTTATCACAAACATTTGAAAACTCTAATGTAGTTTCAAAAGCTAGAATACAATTTTAAAAAACTATGCAATTATTTTACAACCCTACAATAAATGAAAACACTCAAAATTTTTCATTTGACAAAGAAGAAAGCAAACACATAATAAAAGTTTTACGCAAGAAAGATGCTGACATTCTTCATGTTACTAATGGTAATGGTTTATTATTTACAACACAAATAACATTAGCATCAGACAATAAATGTACTGTTGATATTATTTCGTTTATACAAATAGCACCCTCGACTTTCAAACTTCACCTTGCAGTTGCTCCAACCAAAATGAACGACCGTTACGAATGGTTCCTTGAAAAAGCAACCGAAATTGGAGTTCATGAAATAACACCTGTTTTTTGTGATCGTTCAGAACGAAAAAATTGTAATAAAGAACGTTTCGAAAAAATAGTATTAACCGCTATGAAACAATCAAACGCCGTTTTTTTACCAAAAATAAATGATGCTATATCATTTAAAGATTTTATAAAACTCAATCCTTCAGGTGTAAAAATCATAGCACATTGCGAGGAAACTGAAAAAAAATCATTAAAAAGTATTTTACAAAAAAACGTAGATTATACCATTCTAATAGGTCCAGAGGGAGATTTTTCAGAAAAAGAAATTCAACTAGCACTCGAAAACGAATACGCTCCTGTGATGCTAGGCGAAACACGATTGAGAACTGAAACTGCTGCCATTGTTGCCTGTCACAGTGTTATTTTCACAAATGAAAACTAAGATCAATTCCATGAAACATTTTTTTTATTTCATAATCCTTTTTAGCTCTAGCTTGTTTGCTCAGGAAATTGCATTAGTAAAATACAGCGGCGGTGGAGATTGGTATGCAAATCCAACTTCATTGCCTAATTTAATTAAATTTTGCAACAGCAATATCAATACCCGCATTAAACAAAAACCAGCTACTGTTGAAACATCAAGCCCTGATTTATTGTCATATCCTTATATTCATTTAACAGGGCATGGCAATGTAGTTTTTAATGATACCGAAGTCAGTAATCTTAGAAATTATTTAGTAGCAGGTGGTTTTTTGCACATTGATGACAACTACGGCATGGATCAGTACATTAAAAAAGAAATAAAGAAAATTTTCCCCAATACAAATTTAGTAGAAATACCTGCCACACATCCCATTTTTCAAAAACCATTTGCTTTCCCAAATGGCTTACCAAAAATTCATGAGCATGACGGCAAAAGACCGCAAGCTTTTGGAATATTTATCGAAAATAAACTTGTTCTATTGTACACCTATGAAAGTGACCTAGGTGACGGATGGGAAGATCCTGAGGTAAACAACGATCCAAAAGAAGTACGCGATAAGGCGCTAAAAATGGGCGCCAATATCATTCATTACATTTTTAATAATTAAATTAATACATAACATCTAACTAAAAGTTAACTAATTGTTATCTTCCCAGATTAAATAATAGTTCATAATACCAACCTCTTGTAAATGCTACTTTATAATATAATCAAGCCGAAAAGCAATCTTACACTTGATTTTCAGTGAACTAACTTTCAAACTTTAGATTCACAAAACGCATTTCTTTCCTAAACTACTGAAATTAGATATTTCTTATTAAATTGATACTTATTCAATCAATATCATATTTTAGTTCCTAATTTCTTTTCGTATTACCACATTATAAGC
>NZ_QKNZ01000056.1:0-8489 GCF_014156605.1 Flavobacterium sp. SOK18b | reverse complement strand
GCAGCAAAATATTTTGCTGCTTTTTCAATTTTATACTAAAAATACTATTCTGCCAAAATGGATTCTGATGTCAGTACGTTCAATTCTATCATGCATTGCTTCATCATTTGAAACGTTCTTTCAATATCATTATCCAAACCTATTGAAAATCGAATCAAGCCATCAGTCAATCCCATTTCTATTTGTTCTTGCATTGGAATTTCGCTTGATGTTGATGTTCCCGGTGCGCTAAATAAAGTTTTATAAAATCCTAGACTCACAGCAAGGTAACCTAAGTTTTTTTCTTGCATTAATTCCATCAAGGCATTTGCTTTTTCTAAAGTACCTACATCAAGCGTCATCATACCTCCAAATCCATACTCATGATTAATCATAGACGAATACAATTCATGACTAGGGTGACTTTTTAAACCAGGATAAACCGTTTTTAAACCTTCTTTTTCAAAACGTTCGGCTAGATACATTGCGTTGTAGCTATGTTGTTTCATTCTAATATGCAGTGTTCTTAGGTTTTTCATTACGCTTGCAGATCGCAAACTATCCATTGTAGGGCCTAATAACATACTAGCTCCACTATTTACATTTTTTAAGCTATTGATAAATTCTTGCGATGCACACGTTACACCGCCCACAGTATCACTACTGCCATTAATGTATTTTGTTAAACTGTGAATCACAATATCAGCGCCTAATTTTGCAGGAGAAACAGATAATGGTGAAAAGGTGTTGTCAACCACGAGTGTCAAGTTGTGCTTTTTTGCAAGTATAGAAAGCCCTTTAATATCAGCAACTTCTAGCAATGGGTTACTGACTGTTTCACAATATAGCACTTTAGTATCTGAAGTGATGGCTGCTTCTACAACATCTAGTTTTGTAATATCAACAAAGGTAGTTTTGATTCCTAATCTTGGAGTAAAATTCTTCAAGAAAGCATACGTACCACCATAAATTGTTCTGCTCGAAACAATGTGATCACCAGTTCCGCACAACTGCAAAAGAGTAGGTGTAATGGCACCCATTCCAGATGCCGAAACATTTGCCGACTCTGTTCCTTCCATAGCTGCTAAGGCTTTGTCTAAGTATAAATTACTTGGTGAGGAATGACGAGAATACAAGTAGCAACCTTCCATATTTCCTTCAAACGTATCGAACATGGTTTTTGCAGAAAGGAAAGTATAGGTAGAGGAATCAGAAATCGATGGATTTACACCTCCAAATTCTCCAAAATACTGTAAATCTTGGATGTTATCTGCGGGATTGAAATTTTTCATAAGTTTTTTTTTGAAGCTATTCCTGCTATTCGCTATATCTTTTATTCGCTGAGGCGAATAAAAGGATGTCGCTTCTATCAGGGCTAGGGGATCACGGTTTTAAGATTAATTCTATTTCAAATTAACAGTGTTCTAGATTAATAATCAATATTACTCGTTAATTTTAGATTTTTAAACTATAAAAAACATTAAATGTTATTAAATTTTCTAATTTAGCATCAAAAATAGGATTGGTATAGATTTTTTTTCATTTATAAATTTCAAGAATATGATTTTAGACGCTATTGATAAGAAACTCTTGTATTTATTACAATCAGACAGTAAAAAAACAACTAAGGAGCTTTCATTAAAGTTAAATTTATCAGTAACTGCAGTCTATGAGCGGATTAAAAAACTAGAAAGAGAGGGAGTCATTGCTAAGTATGTAGTATTGATTAATCGATCCCAGGTCGAAAAAAGTTTTGTAGTTTTTTGTCATTTAAAGTTAATACAACATACCAAAGAATTTATTGCAAAGTTTGAAAGTGAAGTAATCCAACTAAAGGAAGTTATTGAATGCCATCATGTAAGCGGAGATTATGATTATATTTTAAAAATAGTGGTAAAAGATATGGAAGCCTATAGAGAATTTTTGGTTACAAAACTTACCACACTACAACACATTGGTAGTACTCACAGTACCTTCATGATAAGTGAAGTTAAAAATACCACTGTTATAGATGTATAATAAGTTTTTCTGGATTTCATTTTTTTTAAGTCCATAAATTAATCCCAAAAAACCTGCTTAATTCAAGCTGAAACAAAACTAATTTCTTAATTTTGTCACACTTTTATATAAACTTCACAAAAATAAATATACTATGAGTTCATTTGACGTAGTCATTATAGGTTCTGGCCCAGGCGGATATGTATCTGCTATTCGTTGTGCACAATTGGGATTTAAGACAGCAATTATTGAAAAATATTCCACTCTTGGAGGAACCTGCCTAAATGTAGGCTGTATTCCTTCAAAAGCATTGCTTGCTTCTTCTCATCATTACAGTGAAATTGCACATTTTGCAGATCATGGTATTGAACTTTCTGGTGAAGTAAAAGTCAATCTTGAAAAAATGATTGCACGCAAACAAGCGGTTGTGGATCAAACTTCAGGTGGAGTTAAATTTTTAATGGATAAAAATAAAATCACAGTTTTTGAAGGTTTAGGTTCTTTTGTTGATTCTACACATGTTGCTGTTGCAAAAGCAGATGGAACTTCTGAAACTATTGAAGCAAAAAATATTATCATAGCAACCGGTTCTAAACCATCTTCTTTGCCTTTTATCAAAATCGATAAAGAAAGAATTATTACCTCTACTGAAGCCTTGAAGCTAAAAGAAGTGCCAAAACATTTGGTAATTATTGGTGGTGGAGTTATAGGTATAGAATTAGGTCAAGTGTATTTACGATTGGGAGCACAAGTTTCTGTGGTAGAATATTTAGATCGAATTATTCCAGGAATGGATGCATCTTTGTCTAAAGAATTGACAAAAGTATTAAAGAAACAAGGTATGAAATTCTACGTTTCTCACAAAGTGAAATCAGTAGAGAGAAATGGTGAAGGAGTTGTTGTTCAAGCCGAAAATGCTAAGGGAGAAACAATAACATTAGAAGGAGATTATTCATTAGTTTCTGTAGGTCGTCGTCCTTATACCGATGGATTGAATGCAGATAAAGCAGGTGTTAAAATATCTGAAAGAGGAATGGTTGAAGTAAACGATCATTTGCAAACAAATATTCCTAATATCTATGCAATAGGGGATGTAGTTCGCGGTGCAATGTTAGCGCATAAAGCTGAAGAAGAAGGTACAATGGTAGCTGAAATTCTAGCAGGACAAAAACCACACATCAATTATAATTTGATTCCAGGTGTTGTATACACTTGGCCAGAAGTTGCTGCTGTAGGTCAAACTGAAGAGCAGTTGAAAGCTGCTGGAGTTGATTTTAAATCAGGTAGTTTCCCATTCAAAGCTTTAGGTCGCGCACGTGCAGGTGGTGATTTAGATGGTTTTGTGAAAATTCTAGCTGACGCAAAAACAGATGAAGTACTTGGAGTTCACATGATAGGTGCTCGTTGTGCTGATTTAATTGCCGAAGCAGTTACTGCTATGGAATTTAGAGCGTCTGCTGAAGATATTTCAAGAATGTCTCATGCACATCCAACTTTTGCAGAAGCGATCAAAGAAGCTGCTCTAGCTGCTACTGATAATAGAGCATTACACGTATAAGAAATAAAAAATTATTATAAACAAAACCCGCTAAATCAGCGGGTTTGTTGTTTTTGTAAACTTTAGATTATAAATTAGGACTGAATAAGGATTGGTATTTTTTCCAATGAAAACCTATTAAAAATACATTTCCAAGGAATAAAAATAAAGCTATTGGTAAACCTTCAGGAGCTAAAAATAAATTAATACATAAGATATTAAAGCTAACAGGAAGTAGTACAAGGTTAGTAAGTGTTACGTATTTCCCCGATAAATAGGATAATCCACAAATCAATTCAATAGCTTTTACCAATGGCAACAAGTATAAAGAGGCAGCTATTCCGTCATTAAAGACTTTTAAATTTCCCGCTACTTCTGGTTCTGGAAACAGTTTGAGGAAATAACTGGCAGACGCAAACAATAATAAAATACCCAGTAAAGATCGAAAAATAAGGATTGCAATTTTCATGGTTATAGTTTTTAGATGTTAGTTTGTATATTTATTTATGAACTAGGTTTTGTTTCTAATTTTTTCAAAAAAGAATTTAGGCTTATCAAACTTATGAATTTTTAGTTAATTTTAATAAATATTGAGGGCTTAAGGTTTTTTTTTTGTTGTAATTTTGTTTTCAAACACCACTATTTTTGAGAACATCCATTGAGAAAATTATAAACGACCCGGAGCGCTTCAAGGAGCAACTTTTAACTTGGTCACAAGAGCACAGAGAAATTATTTTTTTAGATAGTAATTCGTATCCGCAGCAGTACTCGTCTTTTGATTGTGTGCTTGCAGTTGATGCTTTTACATCTTTAAAAACAGATTATTACAATGCATTTGATGATTTAAAACAGTATCAAGAAAGCACTAAGGATTGGTTGTTTGGTTACTTATCTTATGATTTGAAAAATGACGTTGAGAATGTTTTATCAAAAAATAATGACTTTTTAGATTTTCCAGATTTGTTTTTTTTTCAGCCCAAAAAAGTATTTGTACTCAAAGGAAACAAACTTGAAATTCAATATTTGAATTTTTGTGATGATGAAATAGAGTATGATTATGAAACTATTTTGTCAACAGAAAGTCCTATCAATACAATTTTTGAAACTGTTCATGTGCAACAAAGGATTTCTAGAGAAAATTATTTGAAGAAAGTGATTAAAGTAAAAGATCACATTCATCGCGGAGATATTTATGAAGCTAATTTTTGTATGGAATTTTTTTCAGAAAATACAGTGATTGATCCATTGCAAAAGTTTTTAAAATTAAATTCCATTTCAAAACCACCTTTTGCTGTTTATTTTAAGAATCATAAGCATTATATACTTTCGGCATCACCGGAACGGTATTTAAAAAAGGAAGGAGAATTAATAGTTTCTCAGCCTATAAAAGGTACATCAAAACGTTTTTTGGATCCAACTGAAGATGAAAAATCGAAGAATAAATTAGCACTAGACCCAAAGGAACGTGCAGAAAATATAATGATCACCGATTTGGTTCGAAATGATTTGGCACGAACAGCTCAAAAAGGCAGTGTTCAAGTAACAGAGCTATGCAAGATTTACTCATTTTTGCAAGTGCATCAAATGATTACTACTATTACCTCTAAACTTGATTCTCAATATGCTGTAATAGATGTCTTAAAATCAACTTTCCCAATGGGAAGTATGACAGGGGCACCAAAAATTTCTGTCATGAATATCATTGACGAACTTGAAGAAACTAAAAGAGGCGTTTACAGTGGAGCAGTTGGATATTTTACTCCTAACGGTGATTTTGATTTTAATGTAGTTATCCGAAGTATTTTTTATAATAGTGCTTCAAAATACGTTTCTTTTTCTGTGGGAAGTGCCATTACTTCTTTATCGGTTGCTGAAAAAGAGTATGAAGAGTGTTTACTAAAGGCTCATGCTATGCTTGAGGTTTTGCGTTAGTTAAGTTAAATAAAATGATACAACAAATAGAGAAACATATTCAGCAAAACCTATCTTTTTTACAAGGTAAAAAGGTGCTTTTGGCAACCAGTGGTGGTATAGACAGCATGGTTATGGTTCATTTGTTTCAGCAAATGGGATTTAACATGGCTATTGCTCATTGTAATTTTCAGCTTCGAGGTTTAGAAAGTTTTGAGGATCAAAAATTTGTTCAAGAGTACGCATCAAATAACAATGTTCCTTTCTTTTTTACTCAATTTGACACCAAGGCATTTTCCGAAGATTTTAAAATATCCACACAAGTTGCCGCAAGAGAGTTGCGTTACAGCTGGTTTTACGAAATTTTAGAGCAAGAGCAATACGAATATATTCTTACGGCACACCATGCTGATGATGCTCTTGAAACTTTTATAATCAATTTAAGTCGAGGAACTGGCATTGAGGGTTTGACCGGAATTCCGGAACAGAATGATCGTGTAGTAAGACCACTTTTGGCATTTAGCCAAGATGAAATTACACGTTATGCCCAAGAGAACAATATCAAATGGAGAGAAGACAGCAGCAATGCCACAGATAAATACCTTCGAAACAAAATCCGACATCAAGTTATACCTTTGTTAAAAGATATTAACTCTAATTTTTTGTCAACATTTCTTAATACGCAAACCTATCTTCAGGAAGCTCAAGTTATGATAGAGGATGCCGCTATTATGATTTACCAGCAGGTGGCAAAGCAAGAGGATGAAATTATATATCTTGATATTAAAAAATTAAAACAATTACCTAATTATAAATCCTATTTGTACCAGTGGCTCAAAGAATTTGAGTTTACATCTTGGGATGATATTTATGCACTTGTTGAAAGTCAATCAGGCAAGTTTGTTCTCGCTCCTCAATACCGATTATTAAAAGATAGAGATTCTTTAATCCTTAGTCCGATAAATTTCGTAGATGAAAGAGAAGAGTTTAAAATTGATAGGGATTTACATGAAATTATATCGCCCATTCATTTGAGTTTTCAGTCGGTTGAAAAATTGACAGCTGTAAATGAGAATATAATTTTTGTAGATGCAGATAAATTAAAATATCCATTAGTATTACGCCGATGGAGAGAAGGAGATGTTTTTCAGCCTCTTGGTATGGAAGGAAAGTCTAAAAAAGTGAGTAAAATTTTTAAAGACGAGAAAATATCACTCCTAGACAAAGAAAATAGTTGGATTTTGTGTTCCAATGAAGCTATTGTCTGGATCCTTTCAATAAGACAAGACGAACGATTTAAAATAGACCAACAAACTAAAAATATTCTAAAAATAGAACGAAGCTCATGAAAAAAATTATTCTTTTAATTATTGCATTTTTGGCTTTTGCCAATGGTAATGCTCAAATTTTAGATCCTGCAAAATGGACTACTAAAATTGAAAAAAAGTCAGATACCAGATACCTCTTGATTTTTAATGCTGTTATTGATAACGAATGGCATTTGTATTCACAATTCACGCCAGATGGCGGACCGCTTCCTCTTGAAATTATATTTAAAAACCAAAAAGGAAATTTTAAACTTATTGGCAAAGCCAAAGAAAGTAAAACGAGAACAGCCTTTAATGATATATTTGAAGTAAACGAAACTTTTTTTGAGAAAAAAGCTCAAATTCAGCAAGAAATTGAACTTATAAATACTAAGCTTACTGAGGTTAAAGTAGATTTTAATTATCAGGTTTGTAAAGATGTTTGCATCAATGTTGAAAAGAATTTCACTATAAAAATTCCTCAAAAAGAAAGTGCAACCACAGAAGTAGCACCGGTAGTAAATGTTGCGACCGGGGATTCAACTCAGTCAAAAGAGGTTGTTGATACTGTGAAAACAGAGATTAAAGCTGATAAAACCGCTAAAATAACAGCTCCTATAGCTGAAAAGCCAGAGGAAAAAAGAGGATTATTGTCTATCTTTTTTATTGCATTTTTATCTGGGTTTGCAGCATTATTAACACCATGTGTTTTTCCAATGATCCCTATGACGGTTAGTTTTTTTACCAAACAAAGTAAAACTAAGGCAAAAGGAATTCGTAATGCTATCATTTACGGTATTGCAATCATTTTTATATATGTTGTTTTAGGGTTTTTGGTAACGGCAATATTTGGAGCTGATGCCCTAAATGCTTTATCTACCAATGTATGGTTCAATATCATTTTCTTTATTTTATTAGTTGTTTTTGCATCTTCTTTCTTGGGCGCATTCGAAATCATGTTGCCAAATTCTTGGGCGAATAAAGTAGACAATCAAGCAGATAGAGGTGGTATTATTGGTATTTTATTCATGGCATTGGCTCTAGCCATAGTTTCTTTTTCATGTACGGGACCTATTGTAGGAACTTTATTAGTAGAGGCAGCATCAAAAGGAGGTATTGCACCTATTGTAGGAATGTTTGGTTTTTCATTAGCGCTTGCATTACCATTTATGTTGTTTGCCATGTTCCCAGGTTGGTTGAATTCATTGCCTAAATCAGGTGGTTGGTTGAATACGGTTAAAGTAGTATTAGGTTTCTTAGAATTGGCATTAGCCTTTAAGTTTTTATCTAATGCTGACTTGGTATTGCAGCTCCATTTCTTGGAAAGAGAAGTGTTTTTAGCTATTTGGATTGCAATCTTTGGAACATTAGCTTTATATCTTTTTGGAAAAATTATACTCCCACACGATAGTCCATTAAATCATATTTCGGTAGGAAGATTGTCTTTAGGATTAGTTGTTTTGGCTTTTACAGTGTATTTAATTCCAGGGATTTGGGGAGCGCCATTAAAATTAATTTCAGGTTTTCCACCGCCTATGACCTACAGCGAAAGTCCTTATGGAGTAGGAAATTCAAAAGGAGGCTCAGCAACAACAGCTCAAGTTTTACCAGATGGAGCTCATTTAGGACCACATGATTTAATAGCTTTTGAGGATTATGACAAGGGAGTAGCTTACGCAAAATCAGTTAACAAACCTATTTTATTAGATTTTACAGGTTATGCGTGTGTAAATTGTAGAAAAATGGAAGATTATGTT
>NZ_QKNZ01000055.1:0-10383 GCF_014156605.1 Flavobacterium sp. SOK18b | reverse complement strand
ATATTATGGTCGTTGTAGGTGGTGTAATTCCAGCGCAAGATTATCAATTTTTATTTGATGCTGGCGCGGTAGCTGTTTTTGGCCCTGGAACAAAAATACGTGACGCAGCAATCAAAATACTTGAAATATAGCTCGAAAGTTTTGAATAAACCTTTTACAAAACAAAAAAATCACCTAAATGGTGATTTTTTTGTTTTTACAATGAATGTAAAAGATAATTACTTCTCGTTAAAGTTCGTCCAATACATCCGTATTGAATTTGAACAAACAAAAATTAAAATTTTAAAGTTTATTTTAGAAAATAAAAAAATACTAGATATTATGGACTGTTGCATTATTATCTGCAACAATAAAGGAAGTGTCATACCCGCCAAACATTTTCATATAACTCCTGATAGAGGTACCGTAAGCATCTCTAAAGTTGCGCTTGCCTTCGTGTCTAAAATATTTCTTTACCGATCCTGCGCCTCCTAAATGAGCAGCAGCTAATATTCCTGATTCGGTGATTCGGATTCCATTGAGCACTGTACCATCGTACTTCTCAATTTCTCTTTTTAATTCCCACTTGTTTTTTGCTAATAGTGCAATAAAAGCGCGTTCTTGTAATTCAGGACTATTCAAAAAGGTAGTACTACTCTTTACACCAACAGATTTTAGCGTTTCGGTACCAAATTGATATTTACCTAAATATCCAAGTGAATTGATTTTCTTGTATTTGCTTTCGGATTCTCGATGCCCGATCGCTTCTTTGAAGCCTATGAAAAAATTTCCTGTAAATGGAATATTCAAATTAGTGTATTCGCTTGCTTCTTCGGATGGAAATAAGTAATGTGTTCCATCTTCTTCATTGATTAGAAACCAAGGGCTGGTTTCTAGGTTAAAAGGTTTAAAACCTGAGCTTAAAAAAACTGTAATCACAGTTAGACTAGCATAAAAATACCACTTCTTTATCATAAATTGTTTTTCTTCAAAACGCTGTCCCGTTGAGAAATTTCTATGCACAAATATACAAAAAAAATAGCAAGCTTGATAATCAGCACGTTAAACTTATCTAAAAATAGATTAAGTGGTATTTAATACCGTTTAAGTGCGAGAACTCTATTGTAGGTGCAGGAATTTTGACCGTATTAAAAACCGAGAAAACCGTCTTCAAAAAATGAGAATTTGTTTTGATTTTTGTCAAGTCAACATCCAAACTAAAGTAAAACTGTCTATATCGTTGTGAATTAAAAGTCGCATCTGGAGCAAGTGTAGCGCTATTTCCCGTTACCATTCCTTCGGCACCATAACCCAAAGCAACATTCAACCATTTTGGTATTTTAGAATTTTTAGCAAAAGAATGTAGATTAATCGAGAGCCAATACGTTTGACCGTTATAATCCTTTATGATTTGTTCTGATACGGATTTCCCTAACACCGCTGGACGGTATTGCGCATAGGGTGAAGTATGGAAAGAAAATTTAGGCAGTATACGTTGTTCATTCCACAGTAATTCTTGCGATACATACAAGCCTGTTCCTGTAGCATTAGCAACAACATCGCCTAGAGAAGCTCCCCATTCTGCGGAGTATCCGTCCATAACCTCAACGGCTGTTAAGAATGCAAAACCCAATCCTGCACCATAAATCAGTTGATTTTTTTTAGAAGCTCCACTCCAATTGAGCATTTGAGCACTAAAACTACCCAATTGATAGGATGAAAATACATGGCCTACTTTGTCCATCTGCAACCACTCTGCATTATCATTTACAAAATGAAAATCAGATTTGGGATAATTGGCATACCATAACTGATTCAAAGCAAGTAATGTTCCTGTTGCAACCACAGCTTCGGAAATCAACACTGTTTTTTGCCTTTGCACTTGTATTGTATCCGAAGGTTTTAAAAACGTGTTTAATTTGCTTTGGCAAAAGCCAATTTGAAAAAACAGCACAGCAACAAACGTGTACCTTAAAGTAGTATTCACAACTATCTTTTTACACCTTGATTGTTAATCCAATCTGAATATTTTTTGGCGTTTACATTATGTTCTGGCAATGTAGCGGCAAATTCATGATACCCAAAACGGTCAACACTAGCGCAAAAATAAATGAAATCATTTTTTTCTGGATTTAAAACAGCCTCTAATGCAGTAATATCAGGCATAGCAATAGGTCCTGGAGGAAGTCCCACATTCATATACGTATTGTAAGGATGAGACATTGTCAGGTCATTATAAAAAACTCTCTTAATTACTTGATTAAAATCATTGGCTTTCTTTTTCATGGCAAAAATCACCGTGGGATCTGCTTGTAAAGGCATTTCTAATTTCAATCGGTTAAGATATACTCCTGCAATTCTTGGTCTTTCATCTTTTTTAACCGACTCTTTGTGAACAATTGAGGCTAAAATAGTAGCTTCAACTGGAGTAAGACCTTGCGCTTTTGCCTTTGCAGTTCGCTCTTCATTCCAAAAATTACGGTATTCTTTAATCATCTTGTCTCGAAACTTTTCGGCTGTGGTATTCCAATATATTTCATAAGTATTTGGAATAAACATAGCTAAAATATTTTCCTCATTAAATCCGTTTTCTTGTAAAAAAACTGAATCTTTAAATGTATTTAGCAAAACTAAACTATCCGCTTCAATTTGAGATCCTACACGACCTGCAAGATTTTCTATTCGTTCTTGATTGTTGAATGCTAATTTTACTGGCGAATTCAAACGTAGGGTTTTTACAAGATCATAGCTGCTCATTCCTTTTCTAAGTAAAAATCGACCTGGAATTACATTCTCAATATAGCCTCGCTTAGAAGCTACAAGCTCAAAACGCTCTAGATTTTCTACGTAAGGGCTTAAAATTTTCTTGACATCTTCATATTTAGAATCTGTAGGTACATAAACGTACACTTCTTGCTCAGTAAACTTAGTATTGGCAGAGAAAATTTGTTTTAATAAAATCATGCCGTAGATCATCAGTCCAGATATCAAAACAACTGAAACAATGCTAATAATTTTCTTAGTATTCATAGGGTGGTATTATTTTTTTTAAGCTTTTAGTTTTTTACGGAAGCATAAATAATTGATTTAAAAATACTTATATCTTAATTTGAAAAATTAAAATTTAGTATTGATAAGCTGGTACATGGCTTCATCTTTGTAATTTCCTTGATGCAAAGTCCAATCTTTTTTTATACCAATCATTTCAAATCCAAATTTAGTAAAAAGTGCGGTACTTGTTACATTTTCGGTACCAATATTTGCATATAATTGATGTAAATTTAGATTATAGAATGCATATTCGATTAATAACTCCAAAGCTTCGGAGCCTACATTCTGATTCCGGTTTTCGTTCTTTTGAATTACAATACCCACACCTGCCCTATTATTCTTTGGATCAAAATCAAATAAATCTATCAATCCTAGTGCAGGAAAGTCTTGGTCCTGACAAATGGCTAATCGCAATTGCTTAGCTTCGTAAATATCTTGATGTGCGTTTTCAAGGTATTGCTTCACTAGAAACCTACTATATGGAGTGTTTGTATTACTAACTTCCCAAATGCTTTGGTCGTTTTCAATTGCATAAATAAATTCCAAATCATTGGGTTCTAATGCCCGAATGTAAATATTATCACCTTTTAATGTTTTCATTTATTTTTTTCACAAAGTTACACAGAGATACACCAAGCTTGATTTTAATACAGGTTTCGAAAATTAAATCTCAATCGTACCTTGAAATACAAATTGAGCTGGGCCTTTAAGAAAAACATTGGTAAACACACCTTCATTGACATCAAATGAAACTGCTAATTTTCCACCTTCAACATTTAAGTTAATAGCAGTTGCAGTTGTTTTTCCTATTACATTCATGGCTATCGCAACTGCTGTAGCGCCCGTTCCGCAAGAAAGTGTTTCATCTTCAACACCTCTTTCATACGTTCGAAGAGAAAAGTTATTTCCATCAATTTGCTCAACAAAATTAATATTACTACCTGCTTGTCCGTATAAATCTCCGTATCTAATTGATGCGCCAATATTTTTTACATCGTAGTTTTCTAGATCACTAACCAGTTGCACGTGATGTGGCGAACCTGTATTTAAAAACACATAATCAGGAGTCACATTTACGGCGGCGACATCAATCATTTGCAGAGCTACAATTTCGTTTTCATCAACAGTAGCATGATGCAATCCATCTGTGGCTATAAATGTAGTTTTGTTTTCAATAACCTGAAGCTTTTTGGCGAAAGCCACTAAACAGCGTCCACCGTTGCCACACATAGAACTCTGGTTTCCATCTGAGTTGTAATACACCATTTTAAAATCGGTATCCAAGTCGTTTTCTAACAAAATCAAACCATCTCCTCCTATTCCAAATCGGCGGTCACACAGTTGAGCGATCAATTTTGTGTTCTCTTTTGGGAAAAATTCGGTACGATTGTCAATCATTACAAAATCATTGCCCGTTCCTTGGTATTTATAAAATTCTAATTGCATTTTTTATCGTGTTGAATGATACAAAAGTACGAACTATTAATGAAATGTTAATCATTGTTAAAGAGCGTTAAACTGTATTTTCACAATCAATTTTAGTTTTAATTTTACATGTAAATATCTTTAAAAACGAATTTAATTATGAAAAATTTTTCAACACTTTTTTTGGTTTCCTTGTTGAGCGGAGTAGTAACACTAGGTTCATACAAGCTATTATTTGACACCGATGGCTATTTTTCTAAAGATAAAGCCGGATTGGTTACCATGGCCTCTGATTCCTATAATAAAAGAGTAGGATTATCATCGGAAGTACTTGATTTTACTGAGGCTGCAGACAAAACGATACACACGGTGGTTCACGTAAAAAATGTTTCCAGAACAACCGTTTCTAATCCGATTCTGGAATATTTTTACGGCTTTCGTGGCGGACAATCACAGGAGCAAGTAGGAACAGGATCTGGAGTAATTATCTCTGAAGACGGGTACATTGTAACGAACAATCACGTGATTAAAGATGCATCTGAAATTGAAATTACACTCAATAACAAGAAATCATACAAAGCCAAATTAATTGGTACCGACTCCAAAATGGACATTGCTTTGCTTAAAATCGATGTGGGTGAAAAGCTTCAATACACGGCTTTCGCCAATTCTGATTCGGTGAAAGTAGGTGAATGGGTATTGGCAGTAGGAAATCCGTACAATCTGAACTCCACTGTAACAGCAGGTATCGTTTCGGCGAAAGCCAGAAATCTTGACACGAGCGGAATTCAATCGTTCATTCAAACGGATGCGGCGGTAAACCCAGGAAACAGTGGTGGTGCATTAGTGAATACTCGTGGTGAATTAATTGGTATCAATACGATGATCTCTTCGCCAACGGGAAGTTATACTGGATATTCATTTGCAGTACCCTCAAACATCACCCGAAAAATCATTGAAGATTTAATGGAATTCGGGAATGTACAACGTGGAATTCTAGGCGTTGAAGGTGGCGAATTAAACAGTATCTCATCTAAAGAGTACGGCCTTAGTTTGACTCAAGGGTTTTACATCAATAAAGTCACTAAAAATTCAGGTGCTGACAAAGCTGGTTTGGCCAAAGGTGATGTTATCGTGAAGATAGATGAGCAAAACATAGGCTCTTTTGCGGATCTTTCTGGTTATATCAATACGAAACGCCCAAATGACAAAGTTCAAGTGACTTATAGCAGAGACGGAAAAACGAAAACCGTTCCTGTAACTTTGAGTAAAAACGAGTTTTTTAATGCAGAGTTCAAAGGGATGACTTTAGAAAACATTGACGCAGCTGACAAAAAGAAATTCAAAATCGATTACGGAGTGCGCATCAAAGGCATTAGCGACCAAAAATGGCAGCAATATGAAGAGGAATTAGTGGGAAGTATCATTTTAAGTATCGATAATGTAAAAGCTACCAATGTAGAAACCGTATCAAAATTGATGAGTAAAATAGACGACAATCAAAAAGTGCGCATCGAATTGATCAGTAAAAATGGTGAACTGGTACGTTTCTATATGTAAGTTCATTTTTTAAAATTGAATACTAAGCCATCTTGCAAAACAAGGTGGCTTTTTTATTTTGTAAAAAAATCTTAAAACACGCTACGAAATCGATTGAAATGGGTACTTTTGCAAAAAATTTGTAAAAATATAACACCTTATTTTCCTTAAATTTTCAACATGGCAACTACAACTTTATACGAAAAAGAAGTCTCTTTGCAAGCCGACAGGCGACGTGCAGGAGTAAAACTGATTAAAATTATCAGTGATTTATGGTATGACAAATCGATTGAGATGGTCTTATTCCGCAATCAATTATTGGACAGAAATGTAAGTGACATTATCAATTTACACGAATATGCTGCTGAGTTTGTAGGCAAACCTATTTCAGTTTTTGATTCGGTTAAAATTGCAAAAGCTATTTTAGAATTGAACTTACTTCCTGCAAAATTAGACATCGGAAAACTTACGTATGAATATGGATTAGAAGAGGACAAATATCCAGATGCTAAGTATTTTGTAATCGACAAACTAAAAAACGCTAAAGATTCAGAAGAAATTCAGCCAAAAGATGTTGTCTTATATGGTTTTGGACGTATTGGTCGTTTATTAGCTAGAGAATTAATGTCAAAAACGGGCAAAGGAAGTCAATTGCGTTTGCGTGCTATTGTAACCCGAGATAAAAACGATGCGGTTTCTCTTGAAAAAAGAGCTTCATTGTTGCGCTATGATTCTATTCATGGAGATTTTGAAGGTTCAGTAACTGCAGATCCAGCAAACAATGCTTTAATTATCAATGGAACAACCGTTCATATTATTACTGCAAACGGTCCAGAAGAAATTGATTATACACAATTTGATATCAACAATGCTTTAGTAATTGACAATACAGGCGCTTTTACAACACACGAAGCCTTGAGCCGCCATTTAACTTCAAAAGGAGCCGATAAAGTATTGCTTACCGCTCCTGGAAAAGGAGTTCCTAATATTGTGCACGGTGTCAACCACAACGAGTACAACCCAGATGAAATCAATATTTTCTCTGCAGCATCTTGCACTACCAATGCCATAACTCCAATTTTGAAAGCGGTTGAAGATACCTTAGGCGTTGTTAAAGGACATTTAGAAACCATACATGCCTACACCAACGATCAGAATTTGGTAGACAACATGCACAAGAAATACCGCCGCGGAAGAGCTGCTGGTTTAAACATGGTAATTACCGAAACCGGTGCTGGAAGCGCTGTGGCAAAAGCGTTACCCTCATTAGAAGGGAAACTAACTTCTAATGCTATCAGAGTACCTGTTCCTAATGGATCACTTGTAGTTTTAAACCTTGAAGTATCAAAAACCACATCAGTAGCAGACGTTAATGCCATCATGAAAAAATATGCGCTAGAGGGAGAACTTGTAGAGCAAATTAAATATTCCATGAATAATGAGTTGGTTTCCTCAGATATTGTAGGAACAGCGCAACCTGCAATTTATGACAGTAATGCAACCATAGTTTCAAAAGACGGTAAAAACATCGTGCTTTACATTTGGTACGATAACGAATACGGATACAGCCACCAAGTAATTCGCTTGGCTAAATATATTGCTAAAGTAAGACGTTTCACGTACTACTAGCCTACCATTTACAAGTTGTGGTGGGTGGTTGTAATTTTTTTAGTTTTAGTAAATAGTTTAAATGGAAGACAGCCACTTCCCAACTTGAATAAAATAAAAAATCCGTCTTGTTCTTCAACGAGACGGATTTTTTGTTTATGCTTTTTGTTGTGGTACTGAATTGGCATGCAGATTTAGCTGATTTAGCAGATTTTCAACTTTAAAAATATTCAATCTAAACTCAGAGATTAAAAACTGAGACTGACCACTGAGACTGACCACTGAGACTGAGACTGAACCACAGATTTCACTATTTTTTTAGTTTTAGCTAATAGTTTTAAATTTAAAGCAACCACTTCCCAACTTGAGTAAAATTCAAAATCCGTCTTATTCTTCAACGAGACGGATTTTTTGTTTATGCTTTTTGTTGTGGTACTGAATTGGCACGCAGATTACGCGGATTTAGCAGATTTTCAACTTTATAAATATTCAACCTAAACTCCGAGATTAAATACTGTGACTAAATACTGAGACTGAAACTGAAAACTGAGACTAAAAAAACCTACTCCTTCGCCTTAGTCAAATAATAAATCGGGATACCAATAAGCATAATCAAAACACCCCAACCACAGGTTGTTGGTTTTGTGTACAATAACGCCAAACATATTGCCGAAGAAATCAAAATATATAAAGCAGGCAATACCGGATAACCAAAAGCTTTGTACGGACGCTCTGCATTGGGCATTTTTTTGCGCAAAATAAATATTCCTAATATGGTTAAGATGTAAAACACCAGTACAATAATCACCACAAAATCAAGTAAATCACCATACTTACCCGTCAAACACAAAGCCGAAGCCCAGATACATTGTGCCCAAATAGACCATTCTGGTACACTCGCTTTGTTTAACGAAGCCGCTTTTTTAAAGAAAACACCATCCTGCGCCATTGTATAATACACACGAGCACCAGCCATAATCAAACCATTGTTACAAGCAAAAGTCGAGATCATAATCATCACGGCAATAATCAAAGTACCTACCGACCCAAAAATAGTTTGCGAAGCCACCACAGCCACACGATCTGATTCGGCAGTAGCAATATCAAACAAAGGCACCACAGCCAAGTACATCACATTGGCAACAATATAAATCACACTCACTAATAATGTTCCTAGAAACAAACTCAAACCCACATTGCGTTTAGGGTTTTTAATTTCGCCTGCAATAAAAGTCACGCCTTCCCAAGCCACACTCGAGAATTGCGATCCCACAAAAGCCGCCGAAATACCCGATATCAATGCAATACCACCAATAGGCAACCACTCGCCAGTATCCACATTTAAACTTTGAGCCGACCAAGCGTTGGCCCAATTCGCATCCCATACCGCACTATCTGCTGCCATAAAACCAAAAATAATTAAACCCGCTAACGAAAGTACTTTGATCACCGTAAGCACCGTTTGTAAAATCTTAGAGTTTTTCACCCCGCGGCTATTGACATAACTCAACAGCACAATCGTAACAATAGATACAATTTGGGCAGCGTTTAGTTTAAAATCGCCTATTTCATACAAAATATTTTTATCACTCAAAGGCGCATACAAGTAAGCCGCAAATTTGGCAAAAGCCACACCCACAGCCGCAATAGTACCGGTTTGAATCACCGCAAAAAAGCTCCATCCGTACAAAAACCCAATCAGTTTGCCGTAAGCTTCCTTAATATACACATACTGCCCGCCCGCCGTAGGGAACATCGCGCTCAACTCGCCGTAACTCACCGCAGCAATCACGGTAATCACGCCCGTAAGCACCCACATAGCAATCAGCCAGCCGGCAGAGCCCAATTGGCGCACCATATCCGAGCTTACAATAAATATCCCCGATCCTATCATAGAACCCACCACAAGCATGGTCCCGTCAAGTAGTCCTAATTCTCTCTTAAAATTATCTGGTTTTTGGTCTTCCATAAAATGGTTTTTTGGTTAGTTGTGGGCTAAAGATATACTTTTTTTAGAAATCTAAATTCAGATGCACTTATTTTGGGCATGTCCCAGCTTCCGCACGGCTACAGCTGCGTCAGGCTATGCGCTTTATCTTTATTTTCTTAAAGAAAGAAAATAAAGGATGCCGCTCCTATCCTTCATGTAAAATCCTCCTTTTCAAGTTTAATCTCAAAAAAGAGAAGTGCTGCACTAGTGTTTTAAGTACGAAAAGCTTGCAATTAATAAAACACCTAGGCCGTTTTGTAATACTATTATACTTATATTTGAAAATCAATCACAATAACTGCAACCAATGCTTCCCTATTTCAGGGTGATGTGTTTAAACTAGTGGCATAAATTTCAAGAGAAATCGTAAAAATGAACAAGACCTATTTATATATTATATTTTTCCAATTTGGATTATTATTTTCTCAAAATACTAAAATTGATAAAAGACAAATAATTCCAAAAGAGATAGATTTTAATGGTAATGTTAAAAATATAACTTTAACAGTCTATGAATTAAATAAAAAAAAGGAAAAAATTGACACAACTAAAACTATTTCTGAAATACATTTTTCGAAGTTAAAAAAAATACTCAAAATAAATAAATTCGACAAATCTTTAGACAATTTGTGGAATATAACTGAGTTTGATGATTTAGAAAGAATTAAAAAAATTTCAAGAAAAAATGATGGCAAAATGTTTAATGCTGTCATGCAATATTTTTCTACTGAAAATGAATTTCCTGATTCAACTACCATAGACTTTAATGAAAATTATAAAGAAAAATATAT
>NZ_QKNZ01000054.1:0-11675 GCF_014156605.1 Flavobacterium sp. SOK18b | reverse complement strand
TTTCTATGGTTAATTCTCCAATTTTTGCACCAAAAAAGACAACAGTTATCTTTAATACGAATACCTCAAATATATTAGATTCAACTGGGAAATATTATAATAGAATTTGTGATTATTTTTATGAAAAAGACCTGAAAAACACTTTTTTTATTGAAGAGCCTACTGGTTTTAAGCATTTTAAATCAAGAAGACATTCGAATTATTACTCGAAATTATCTTTTAGTATATTTATTGAAATTTATGGTAAAATTTTAAAGATTATAGAAAAATCAAAAACAAAACAATCTGCTCAAATTGTTGATGAAATAATTTTAGAAATTAATGAAATTTTGTCCTCTAAAAATTTAAGTATTGACTCTGATAAATTAAAGTCGGCGTTAATAAGAAGAATAATTCTGATTAAGCCTACATATTGTTTATACATGTTTTTTTTTAAATTAAAAAGGGTTAAGAATATATATATTGAAGATGGTTATTATGGTTTAGATAAATCAATTATTATCAAGGCGGCAAAAGATTTGAAAATTAAAGTATTTGAGCCACAACATGGTTTTGTTAATAAATTGCATCCTGCATATAATTTTGGAACCGAAATTCTTAAAAACGCCAGTCTTAAATCATATTATCCTGATTATTTTTTATGTTATGGTGAATTTTGGAAAAATAACATAAATGTATTTAATGAGACTATTCTATTTGGAAATCCTCATCTAGAAAAGACTATTAAAGAAAAGACAAATTTCAAAGTTAAAAAGCAAATATTGGTTATCGGTTCAGGAGTAACAATTATTGAAACTAATCTTCTACTGAAATCTCTTCTGAAATACAAATTTGAGGGATATGAAATAGTATATAGGCCTCATCCATTAGAATCAGAAAATATTAATTCTAGATATTCGGAAAATATTAAGTTAGGAATTAAAATCGATAAAAAGGATTTGTACGATTCATTAATAGAATCGGAAATTATTGTTGGAGAATTAAGTACGGTTATCTTTGAAGCTTTAGCTTTTCGAAAAACAGTTTATTTATTTAATTCTAGTTATACAAAAACTTATATTGATAAAAACATCAAATTTTTTAAATTATTTTCATTGGACAATATTGAAAGTATATTTGATAAACAAACGTTCGATAACGATTCTATTGAATATTATTGGAAGCAAAACTGGGAACAATCATACAAAAAGATTGAATTAAATAAATAATTTGAATTGTTTCATTTGAAATTTAGTTCGAAAGATAATATAAATAAATTATGATTTCAATTGTAAATTACGGGATGGGGAATCTGGGTTCGATTCAAAATATGCTTAAAAAGCTAAATATTCAATCTCAAATTATTAGTAGCCCAGAGGAATGTCAAGATGTACAAAAATTAATATTACCAGGTGTTGGTCATTTTGAAGAAGGGATGAGAGTGCTTACTGAAAATGGTTGGTTACCAATTTTAAATCAAAAAGTAATTGTAGAGCAAATTCCCGTTTTAGGAATTTGCCTAGGAATGCAGTTGATGGCAAAAAGCAGTGAGGAAGGAAGTTGCAATGGTTTGAATTGGATTGATGCCAATGTTAAGCGTTTCAAGTTTGAAGAGCAAAGCATGAAAGTTCCACATATGGGTTGGAATGAGGTGTTACCAAAATGTAGTTCGCCATTGTTTGAAGATTTTGATAAATTGGAAGATATAAGGTTCTATCATGTTCATTCTTATTATGTAGAGTTAAATAATCCGGAATTTGAGATTGCAAAAACGGTTTATGGGATTCCATTTACAAGTGGATTTCAAAAAAATAATGTATATGGTGTCCAGTTTCATCCTGAGAAGAGCCATAAATTTGGATTGAAAATGTTGTCTAACTTTGCTAAAATATAATATGTTAAAACCTCGCGTAATCCCTATTTTACTCTTGCAAAAAGATGGTCTTGTTAAAACTACTAAGTTTAAGGATGCTAAATACATAGGTGATCCTATTAATGCCATTCGCATTTTTAATGACAAGGAAGTTGATGAATTAATATTTCTAGATATTTTGGTTTCTAGAGGAAAAAAAAATATCGATTATGATTTAATATCGAATATAGCTTCAGAGTGTTTTATGCCACTTTGTTATGGTGGTGGAATAAATGATATTGATTCTATAAGAAGAATATTGAGACTAGGCGTTGAAAAAATTTGTATCAATAGTTATGCTTTTGAGAACCCAAACTTTGTAAAAGAAGCAGTACTTTTATTTGGTAGTTCAACAATAGTGATTTCTATTGATGTTAAAAAGAATTTTTTTGGCAAGTACGAGATATGGACAAATGGAGGCTCAAAGAAGTTGAAAGTTGGTCTTAATGATGCCATTTTGCAAATGGAAAAATTAGGTGCTGGCGAAATATTAATTAACTCTATTGACAGGGATGGCACTATGTTAGGGTATGATTGTACACTGATCGAACAAGTAAGTAAACTTGTCTCTATTCCAGTTGTTGCAGCTGGTGGTGCTGGTAAAGTCTCAGACTTCTCTGAAGCAATTAAAAGCGGTGCTTCTGCTGTTGCAGCAGGTAGTATGTTTGTCTTTCATGGGAAACATAAAGCAGTTTTAATTACGTATCCAAATAGAAAAGAAATTTGGTAATTTGATAAATTTTATAAGAATAAAATCATGACTGACAAATATAGAATATGTACTAAATGTGTGATGGATACAACTGATCCTGATATTACTTTTAACGAGGTTGGGGTTTGTAACCATTGTACACATTATGATAAACAAATGGATCAACTTCCTAAAGGAAAGGAAGCTCAAGAAATTTTGAGTAAATTAATTGAGCAAATAAAAAGAGATGGTCAATCTAATGATTATGATTGCATTATTGGACTGAGTGGAGGCGTTGATAGTACATATGTTGCTTATTTGGTTAAAGAAAAATTTGGATTAAGGCCATTAGCGGTTCATTTAGACAATGGCTGGAATTCTGAATTGTCAGTTATCAACATGGAGAATATTGTAAAGAAATTGGATATCGATTTGTACACTCATGTGATAGATTGGGAAGAGTTCAAAGACATACAATTATCTTTTTTGAAGTCTTCTACTCCAGATTCAGAAGTGCCTTCTGATCACGCTATATTTTCTGTATTAAGGCAGGTAGCCAAAAAATACAAAATAAAGCATGTTATTAATGGAATTAATGTAAAAACAGAGAGCCATCATGCTTTAAGTTGGTCACAAGGACATTCCGATTTCGGATATATTAAAGGTGTTCAAAGAATGTTCGGTACAAAAAAAATAAAGACTTTTCCTCACGGAAATAGATTAACTATTTTTGAAGATGTTTTTTCAAAAAAATGGATTAATATATTGAATTATATTGATTATGATAAAAATGACGCTAAAAGAATAATTACGGAAAAATTAGACTGGAAAGATTACGGAGGCAAGCATTACGAGTCGATTTATACAAAATTTTTTCAGGGATATATTCTACCACAGAAATTTGGTTATGATAAAAGAAAGATGCATTTGTCGAGTCTTATTTGTGCTGGAGTTCTTACTCGTGATGAGGCATTAAAAGAATTAGAACAACCTCCTTACCCAATTCAGGAGCAACTAGACGATAGAGAATATTTGATTAAAAAATTCAAAATCACTCCTGAAGAATTTGAAGAAATAATGAATCGTCCTGCAAAAACTTATTATGATTATCCCTCGTATTACGGAAAAATTCTTAAAAGCAAATTTTTACCAAAAATTAAAAAAGCGTTAAAATTTATATTAGTTAAATCTAAATCAGACGTTAATTCATAATCCTACAGATATAATTAGTGTTGAAATTAAGAAAACCTAGCAATAAATTTTTACTTTACTTTACAGTAGTCTTTCTCTTGACAATGGGGTCTGAATTATTAAGTAATGTGATAATCTTAATTTTATTGTTTACTCAATTTAGAGAATTAAAATTTAGAAAAATTGATTTGTTTCCAGCAATCGTTTTTCCATTAATTCTTTTTCCATTTTATTTGTATTCAGGGAATGAATATTTGTTACGTTTTATAATTTACATCCCTAGATTTTTATTAATACTAGTAGTATTTGAAAAATTTTTATTAAATACATCGTATGAATTTCTTAGAAGAATTTTACAAAGGGTTTTCGTCATACATTGTGTTATTATTCTTCTTTGTGCGGTTTATCCACCATTAAATGTTTTTTTTAATATTATTTTGGCAAAACCTTTTGTTTCTGAATTTAGGATTTCTGGTCTTTTTTCTGGGTATGATTTTATTTCATTTTTTACAGTTTTATATTTATATGGAGAATATAGATGTAATGATTATAAATTTAATGTTTACGGTTATTTCCAGCTTTTTTTAGGTTTTAGTGCAACTTTAGTTACAGGAAGGTTTGGGATTGTTCTGTATTTAGTTTTTTTTTCAATAATTTTTTTTAGGAAGGTTACTTTAGCTAAAATTGCATCTTTATTTATTAGTGGATTTGTTTTGATGATGTTATTCTATGATAGAATACTTTTGTTTTACAATACTTTTTTACTATTACGTGATACTCTTCAGTTGGATGATCCTGGTAATAGTAAACTTTCTTTAGAAGATTATGGATCTGAGAAGCCAGACGGGATGTATCAGTTAAGTCCATTGACATTGTATGAAGAGGCAACAAAGCCATTTCATGATATTTCGAGTTATTTACTACCAAACGTCATTCCTACTGTAGTGGATTCAGGACCGTCATTTGTTATATTGAACATCGGTTTTATTCTTTTTGTATTACTTTATATTTATTATTTTAGATTAATTTATAGATCAATTACTGGGGTTACATTCCTTACTGCTCTAATTTTTATAATGGATATTAAATTTAGAATCATATTGGTTATGATGCCGACGATTTGGATTATATTAAATCTGGAGAGAATAAAAAAACAAGAAAATATATAATTAATTTTTTTAAGTAATGCATATAACATATTTTACAATTGAAGATATAGGTTCTGGCTTATTCAGAAATCAGGTCATCAATAAATTAAACGCAATATTAGCAGTTGATTCTGAGGTAACTTTTGAGATTTTAATTCTTAATAGTCCATTAAAATATAATAAACATCAAAAAATATTAAAAGAGTATCGGTCAACTCTTTCTACTAGGATTAAAATTAAATATTATCCAGTATTGCCTCCTTTACGATATGCTTTAAGTAGTGTTTTGCAGTCAAGTTTAATTTTAAAATGGCTGGAATTATTTTGCAGATTATTTGTTAGAGTTAAAGGAGATATAATTCATTGCCGAAGTTACTGGCCGACTATAATAGCATCTAAAGTTCATAATACTCCTATTTTATTTGATTTAAGAAGCCTTTATCCAGCAGAAAATGTAGCTGCTGGAAAATTAGAGTTTAATTCAAGAGAATATAAATTTTGGCTCAAACAAGAAGCTTATTGTATTAATACAGCTAGTGTAAACAGTGCAGTTTCAGAAGCAATGGTTTATTATATAAATACCATTAAACCTTCATCTGTGACTCATCTTAATCCAATTATTGTGAATACAGATGAAATTTATTTTGATGTAGAGGAAAGGATCAATATTAGAATTAAATTAGGTTGGGAAGAAAATATAATTTTAGTTTATTCTGGTAGTTTGGGAGTTAGTGGTTTGAATAGAGAAGCTTTGTCTAATATTTTGACTTTGTTTTCAAATTTAAGCGATAATTTTAGATTTTTATTTTTATCTAGTGATAGTAAACATTCTATAGAAGAACTCTTAATTACGGCGAAGATCCCACAAGATCATTTTTTTATTACGGAATCTAAACCAAAAGAACTCTATAAATGGTTATCTGCATCTGATATTGGTTTTCATGCACTTCCTTTACAGTTAGATGCTGATACACGTTTAGGGACAAAAGTTGTAGAATATTGGGTAAGCGGTTTACCTGTAATAATTAATAAAAACGTCGGAGCAGCAGCTAACTTAGTCTCAAAGTATGGAATTGGCTTGGTGGTAGATGAGCTTTCAAATTCTTATGAGGGTCTATTTGATGAAATAAAACTGTTATTAACCAAAAACAGAAAGGAAATAAGTGATATTGGTAATTCCATGTTTGATTCAAAAATAATAGCTAGAAAATATGTTGATTCTTATAGAGAATGTCTGAAAAATAATAAAAAATAATAATTAAAATGGGAAAAATTAATTTTGCAATTATCGGATGTGGAAGAATTGCTCAACGTCATGCTGAGCATATTAATAATAATGGAAATTTAGTGGCCGTATGTGATATTGCTAGTGAAAAGGCTGATTTGTTAGCCGAAAAGTATGAAGCAAAAGCCTTTTATTCTATCGAAGAGATGTTAAATTCTGACGATCTTAATATTGATGTTGTTGCTGTTTGTTCTCCAAACGGATTACATGCTATCCACAGTATAATGTCTTTGAAATCGGGTTATCATGTAATTTGTGAAAAACCAATGGCTATAAATGTTAGTGACTGTGGCGACATGATTCAAGAAGCAGAGAAAGCAAACAAAAGGCTTTTTGCCATTAAACAAAATCGATTTAATCCTCCAGTTGCTGCTGTTAAACAAATTATTGATGAGGGTAAGCTTGGTAAGATTTATAGTGTTCAGTTAAGTTGTTTCTGGAATAGAAATGAAGATTATTATAAGGACTCGTGGAAAGGCACCCAAGATATGGATGGAGGTACATTGTTTACTCAATTTAGTCATTTTGTAGATTTATTGTATTGGATGATTGGTGATGTGCGTAATGCTTATGCTCTCACAGGGAATTTTGCACATAAAAATATTATTGATTTTGAAGACACAGGTGTAGTAGCATTAGAGTTTATTAATGGAGCTTTAGGAACTATTAACTATACCGTCAATAGTTATGGAAAAAATATGGAAGGCTCTTTAACTATTTTTGGAGAAAAAGGAACGGTTAAAATTGGAGGACAATATCTTAACGAACTAGAATATCAAAATATTGAAGGATTTAAAATAGAAAATTTACCAGAAGGAAATACAGCTAATAATTATGGAGCTTACCAAGGATCTATGTCTAATCATGATAAGATATATGAAAATCTTGTTGATGTTTTAACTAATGACGGTGTAATAACTACCAATGCTTTTGAAGGATTAAAAACTGTTGAAATTATTGAAAAAATTTATAAATCAGCTCAAAAATTGAATTCATGAATGAACCATTAATTTTTAATTCTCAAATAAAATCTGATGTGGTATTTGGGATTGGTGTTAAAATTGTTAACCCAGTTAATTTATATGGATGTACCATCGGTAATAATACATTTGTTGGGCCATTTGTAGAAATACAAAAAGATGTTAAAATAGGGGATAACTGCAAAATTCAGTCTCATACTTTTATCTGTGAACTTGTTGAACTTGGGGATGATTGTTTTGTAGGGCATGGAGTTGCTTTTATTAATGACTTATTTACAAATGGTGGGCCAGCAATGGGAGATAAAAGTCTTTGGAGAAAAACTAAAGTTGGTAAGAATGTTTCAATCGGTAGTAATGCAACTATTTTGCCAGTAGAAATTTGTGATGATGTTGTAATAGGAGCTGGAGCTGTAGTAACAAAAAATATAATTATGCCAGGAGTTTATATTGGTAATCCGGCTAAACTTTTAAAAAAATAATAACTAATGAAAGTACCATTTGTTGATTTAAAAAGTCAATATATTTCTATAAAGGAAAATATTGATAGCGCCATTGAAAATGTTATAAATGAAACAGCATTTATTGGCGGTAAGTATGTCGAAGAATTTGAAAATAAATTTGCTACCTTGTATGGTGTGAAACATTGTGTAGCAGTCGCAAACGGAACGGATTCGTTATATATTTTAATGAAAATGATTGGTATTGGAAATAATGATGAGGTAATAACTGTCGCAAATAGTTGGATATCTTCATCTGAAACAATTACACAAACAGGAGCAAAACCAGTATTTGTAGATATTGATCCAATATTGTATACCATAGATGAAAATTTATTGGAAGCGGCTATTACTTCTAAAACAAAAGCAATTATTCCAGTTCATTTGCAAGGTCAAATGTGTGACATGGACAAAATAATGAGCATAGCAAATAAATATGGCATTCCAGTAATTGAAGATTGCGCGCAATCTCATTTTTCTGAATATAAAGGTAATAGAGCAGGTACAATTGGTGTAGCTGGGTCGTTTTCGTTTTATCCAGGTAAAAATTTAGGAGCATATGGAGACGCAGGTTGCATAATAACAAATGATGATGAGCTTGCTTTGAAATGTAGGATGTTTGCAAGACATGGAGCATTAAAAAAGCACAATCATATTATTGAAGGTATTAATAGTAGAATGGATGGTATACAAGCTGCAATATTAACTGCAAAACTTCCTCATATATTATCATGGACAGACAAGAGAATAACTAATGCGGACTTATACAATAAATATTTGGGGAAAATACAAGATATTATTTTACCAGTAGTAAGAACTGAATCCAAGCATTCATTTCATTTGTATGTAATTAGAACAAAAGTAAGAGAAGAATTGGTAGCTTTCTTAAAATCAAAAAATATTGAAACAGCAGTTCATTACCCTGTTGCTTTGCATAATATGGAAGCCTATAGATATTTAAAATATTGTCCAGATGATTTTCCTATCGCAAATTCTTATCAAAATCAAATTCTTTCATTGCCAATGTATCCAGAGTTAAGTGAAGCTCAAATTGTATATATATCAAAAGCGATTGAAGAGTTTTTTCAAAAATAAATATATGATATCAGTTTGCATCGCAACTTATAATGGAGAAAAATTTATTAAAGAACAAATTGAATCAATTTTACCCCAACTTGATTTTGATGACGAAATTATAATTTCAGATGATAGATCAGTGGATAATACAATTAAAATTATAAATGAATTTAATGAGAAGAGAATAAAGGTTATTTTCAATAAGTTAGAAAGAGGTTATACCAATAACTTTGAAAATGCAATTAATAATGCAAATGGAGATTTTATTTTTCTTTCCGATCAGGATGATGTTTGGATGGATAATAGGGTTTCAGAAACAATGAATTTGTTAATAGATTATGATTTAGTAGCGTGCGATGCGAAATTTGTTGACGAAGATCTAAAGAATTTAAAATACACTTTTTTTTCTATACGAGGGGGGGCTAAAGGTTTTTTAAAGAATTTGTATAGATCGCAATATTTAGGTGCGTGTTTGGCTTTTAAAAAAGAAATTTTAATTAAGTTGTTGCCTTTTCCTCAACAATCAGCGTTGTGTCCTCATGACCTTTGGATTTCTTTAATAGCTGAATTTTATTTTAAAACTGCCATAATAAATAAAGCTTTAATAAAATATAGACGCCACGGTAATAATGTGTCTACAGGAGGGATAGTAAGTTCTAATTCTTTTTCAAGACAGATTAAATTTAGGATTTATTGTTTAGTTCAGGTAATTTTAAGAATAAGAACATGAATATTAAAGAATTATTAGGTAGATACACATTTGTTCAGATCTCCAGGATGTTAATTAATGTTATAAGAACTAAATTTATTTTTAGAAAGGCAAGAATTATAAGGTTTCCAATTGATATCCGTGGTGGGAAATTTATTAGTGTTGAAAAAAATTTTACCGCAGGTCATTATTGTAGGCTTGAGGCATATCCTGAAAATAAAAATAAAGTTCTTTTTTTTGGGAAGAATGTGCAAATAAATGATTCTGTACATATTACAGCAATTGAAAGTGTTGTTATAGGGAACAACGTGCTAATGGCAAGTAAAATTTATATTTCTGATTGTTCACACGGCAGTTATTCGGGAAACACAAATGATAGTAATCCAGATTCAATACCAGCAGAAAGAGCATTATTTTCTAAGCCAGTTGTTATCAAAGACAATGTATGGCTGGGTGAATTTGTTTCTGTTTTGCCAGGAGTTACAATAGGTAAAGGAACTATTGTCGGAGCAAATTCAGTAGTTTCTAAAAGTTTACCCGATTATGTAATTGCAGTTGGAGTTCCAGCAAAACCTATCAAAAAGTATAATTTTGAATCCCAAAAATGGGAAAAAATATAAATATCGTGAATATGAAAAATATATTAATAACAGGAGGAGCAGGGTTTATAGGAAGTAATCTTGCCGTTAAATTAATAAGCAAAGGACATAAAATAACGGTTTTAGATAATCTTTCGCCTCAAATTCATGGTGATAATCCTGAACATAGTTCACCATTATATAAGAGTATTAAAAATAAAGTAACCTTTATTAATGGAACTGTAACCTCAAAACAAGACTGGATTGCAGCAATTAAAGGGCAAGATGTAATAGTACACTATGCTGCCGAGACAGGTACTGGACAATCTATGTATGAAATACAAAAATATGTAGATGTTAATGTCAATGGTACAGCAATTATGCTTGATTTATTAGCTAATACAGCACATCAAGTAAAAAAAGTAGTAGTTGCGTCTTCCCGTTCTATATACGGAGAAGGGAAATATATCAATGAAAGAGGCGAAAGTGTTTACCCTAAGCACCGTACGTCTGATTATATGGATGCAGGAGATTTTGAAGTCAAATTTGAAGGTTCAGAACATTTAAAATTAGTAGGTACTGACGAAGATTCTAAAATTCATCCATCATCAGTATATGGTATTACTAAACAGAATCAGGAACAAATGATAATGACTGTTTGTCCTACAATAGGTATTGCTCCTGTTGCTTTTAGGTATCAAAATGTTTACGGTCCGGGACAATCCTTAAAAAATCCTTATACTGGTATATTATCAATCTTTTCTACTCAAATAAAAAATGAAAACGGCATTAATATTTTTGAAGATGGAAAAGAAACGCGTGACTTTGTTTATATAGAGGATGTAGTTGATGCCACTATTTTAGGAATCGAAAAAGAAGAAGCTAACAATGAAATTTTTAATGTAGGAACAGGTGTTGCTACTGATGTAATTAGTGTTGCTACTAATTTAATAAAAAACTATGGGGTTGATGTTCCTGTAACAGTAAGTGGAAATTATCGTTTAGGTGATATTCGACATAATTATGCTGATTTAACTAAAATTAAATCTAAGTTAGGATTTGAAACTAAATACTCTTTTGAGGAAGGATTAAAAGAGTTTACAAACTGGGTAAATACACAAGAGGTCGAAAAGGATAACTATCAAAAGTCGATTGATGAAATGAAAGCAAAAGGATTGTATAAATAATGAATTTAAAAGATAAAATTTCAGGTAAACAAATATTGTTTTTCTCTGTTCAAACTTTTAATCTTGAAAAAGAGATTAAGCAAAAAATGGAGGAAAATGGTGCGATTGTAACTTATTATGATGAGAGGCCTTCTAATAATAATTTTACCAAAGGAATTATTAGATTAAAAAGAAGTCTTTATCAAAAAAAAATTGATGAATATTATGAAAATATTTTAAAGTCGACAGAGAAAGTAACTTTTGATTTATTATTTGTAAACAGAGGGGAGGTAATTACGGAAATATTTCTCGAAAAATTTAAGCATCAGCAACCCAATTGTGAACTAATATTTTTTACTTGGGATTCCTTTACAAATCATGCGCATCCTACTACTATTCTTAAATATTTTCATAAAAGATTTAGTTTTGATTTTGAGGATGCTAAAAAATATAATATTGGAT
>NZ_QKNZ01000053.1:0-5961 GCF_014156605.1 Flavobacterium sp. SOK18b | reverse complement strand
CTTTTAATGACCTAAATAGCCGATAAATGACTAAAAATAGTCTATAATCGAGTTGTTTTATGGCTAATTTTGACTTAATACTTTTAATTTTTTAAGAAGTGATCTGATAACTTATTTACTTATTTACAAGTTACTAATTTATTACATACTTCTCTATAATTTATTAAAAGTAAATAATTGTGAATCAAATTATTAAAACAACTAATTTGCCCTGCAAATAATTACGTTTTTTTTTGTACTTTGGTTTTACTTTTAATTCATGTTGAACCGGTTAATAAATGCCAAATAATGTAAAGTATGAAAAATTTAATTTTGGTTAGGCATGCAAAATCGAGTTGGGAGGTTCCCGTTCAGGATAAAGATAGAGTTTTAACATGTAATGGTATGAAAGATGCTCATCTTGTAGCAGGTCATGTCAAGTCTTTGTTGCCAAAAACATTTACTATATGGTGCAGTACTGCCAAAAGAACTACAAATACGGCGTTAATTTTTGCACAAAATTTTTTGTTTCCGCTTGACAGTATCATTTACAAAGACGACCTTTATACCTTTGATAGAAAACAGCTCCAAAAAGTGGTGGAATCCTGTCCAGATGACATAGAGAGTTTGATGATTTTTGGTCACAACGAAGCCATCACTGATTTTGTCAATCGTTACGGGGATGTGTCCATAGATAACGTTCCTACATCAGGCTTTGTTTTTTTAAAGTTTGATTCGCCACATTGGAAAACCATTAAAAAAGCTAAAACAGAACATATACTATTTCCGAAAGATTTAAAATGAATAAAACGTTAGCATACAAATATATTGATAGAGAAAAAAGCTGGTTGGCTTTTAATGCAAGAGTTTTGCAAGAGGCGGGTGACACTTCGGTTCCATTATTGGATCGTTTGCGGTTCTTAGGCATATTTTCGAATAATTTAGATGAGTTTTTTAGAGTTCGTTTTGCAGCCATTAGACGATTAAGCTTAACCGGAATTACAGGTGAAAAGTATCTAGGCGGAATTTCAGCGCAACAACTGGTTAAGGATATTACAGAGATTGTTATTGAGCAACAATCTGAAAGTTTACGAATTCTAAATATTATAGAAAGTGAACTAGAAACAAAAAATATTTTCATCATCACCGAAGCAGATATTTCTATTGAGCAAGAAATTTTCTTAAAAGATTTTTTTATTCAAAAAGTGAGTCCTGAGTTAGTGACTATCATTTTGAATGATTTGGCTGAATTTCCTGTGCTTAAGGATACCTCTGGTTATTTAGCCATAAAATTGGTTATGAAAAAGGACGATGAAGTACGTTATGCTGTCATTGAAATTCCAAAAACCATCAACCGCTTTGTGGTCTTGCCATCACATGATGAAAAACAATATATCATACTTTTGGATGATGTGATCCGACACAATTTAAATAATATTTTCAACATTTTTGATTATGAAAGTGTTTCGGCACACATGATAAAAATCACTAGAGATGCGCAACTTGACATTGACAGTGATTTGAGCAAAAGTATGATTGAGAAAATTTCCTTGAGCGTAAAAGACAGGAGAATAGGAGAGCCAGTTCGATTTATTTACGATCAATTGATTGAAGAGGATACATTGAATTTTTTCTTGGATAAAATGAAAATTGTATCTACAGACAGTATTATTCCGGGTGGTCGTTACCATAACAGAAGGGATTATATGGATTTTCCTAATTTAGGGAGATTTGATTTATTGTATGAATCGAAACCTCCGTTGCCTATTCCTGGATTAAGTTTAGAGGGAAGTATGCTAGAAAAAATAAGCGAAAAAGATTATTTGCTGAATGCTCCGTACCAGTCTTTTTCATACTTAACCAAATTTTTGAGAGAAGCTGCGTTAGACCCAAAAGTGGTTTCAATAAAAATTACGTTGTACCGTTTAGCCAAAAATTCGCAAATCATTAGTTCCTTAATTAATGCTGCCAAAAACGGAAAAAAAGTAACGGTTCAAATAGAATTACAAGCCCGCTTTGATGAAGCTTCAAACATCTCTTATGCAGAACAAATGCAGCTTGAAGGTATTGAACTTATTTTTGGTATTAAAGGATTAAAGGTACACAGTAAAATATGTGTTATCGAAAGAGTAGAAAACTATAAAATAAAACGTTATGGTTTTATCTCAACGGGTAATTTTAACGAATCTACGGCTAAAGTATATACTGATGTAACACTTTTTACCAGTCATCAGCAGATCTTGAAAGACATCATGAGAATTTTTGAATTTTTTGATATTAATTATAGAGTACATCGTTACAAACACTTGATAGTGTCACCTCATTACACCAGAACTAAGTTTGTAAAATTAATTGACAGGGAAATTATTCATGCACTGGCAGGAAGAAAAACACATATAAAACTAAAAATGAATAGTTTGTCTGACTTTGCCATGATTGATAAACTTTATGAAGCCAGTCGAGCCGGTGTGAAAATTGAACTAGAGGTACGAGGGATATGTTCCTTAATTCCTGGAATTCCTGGTATGAGTGATAACATAGAGGCAATTAGTATAGTTGATAATTATTTAGAACATTCAAGAGTGTATATTTTTGGGAATGCGGGACAAACAGAAGTCTATATTTCATCGGCTGATTTTATGTCTCGAAATCTAGATGGTAGGGTAGAAGTTACTTGTCCTATTTATGATCAAGATATTAAAAAAGAACTGATTGACAATTTTGACATTGGCTGGAAAGGAAACGTAAAAGCAAGGTTTCATTCTCATAAATTTGATAATAAATACCGCCCTCGAAATCATAATCCTATCTTTAGAGCGCAGCTAGAAACGTACCGTTATTATGAAAAAAAACTAGAGGATGCTACTAAGAAAGAAAATTTAGCATAGTTTTTGTTTTACCAATTACAATTTTAACCTGAATAAGATCCGTCACCTTGATCAGGAGTTTCAAACACAAGAAATATGATTCAAATAAAAAAATACGCTGCAATTGATATTGGCTCAAATGCAATGCGATTGTTAATTGTCAATATTGTGGAACAAGACGGCAAAGAACCGCAATTTAATAAAAGTTCCCTTGTGAGGGTGCCTATCCGTTTAGGGCAAGATGCTTTTACAGTGGGTGAAATTTCTGCAGAGAACATTGATAGAATGTGCGATGCTATGAAAGCATTTAACTTGCTGATGAAGGTACATAAAGTAGAGCGTTATATGGCATTTGCAACATCGGCCATGCGCGAAGCGTATAACGGCAAAGAGGTTGTTGCAATCATTAAGAAAAAAGCCGATATAAAAATCGAAATTATTGATGGCAAAAAAGAAGCTGCCATTATTGCTTCAACTGATTTACATCATTTATTAAAATCGGATCAAACCTATCTTTTTGTAGATGTGGGTGGTGGAAGTACTGAATTTACACTATTTTCTAATGGTAAAATGATAACTTCTAGGTCCTTCAAAGCAGGGACAGTGCGCTTACTCAATAATATGGTTTGCGATGTAGTATGGGACGAAATTGAAAAATGGATTAAAACCAACACTCAAGAATATGACGAGGTTACACTCATAGGTTCTGGTGGAAACATCAATAAATTATTTAAATTATCGGGTAAAATTCAGGAAAAACCATTGTCGTACATCTACATGAATTCCCAATATTCGTTCTTGAATTCTTTATCTTATGAGCAAAGAATATCAGAACTGGGATTAAATCCAGATCGAGCTGACGTAATTATTCCTGCAACGCGCATCTATATGAATGCTATGAAATGGAGTGGTGCCCGAAATATTTATGTACCCAAAATAGGTCTTTCTGATGGAATTGTAAAAGCCATGTATTACGGTAAAATATAACGTTTTTCTTTTATAATTAAGCGTCTAAATCTAATCCAAATGTAGTGCGTAAAAGCTCTATATTTGGATTTATTTGTAGCAACCTGTTGTAGCGGTCTTGGTCGTTAAAACTTCTTTTGGTTTCTATAGTTTCGTTTACAACTACATTGATAGTAATGTCATGATTGTGTAAATGGCCTTTTAAATAGCCTAACAATCCGTGTAATTCTTTTTCAAAATCTAGCTTAGATCCTTCGTTTGGCAACTCAATTGTTATGGTTGTTCCGTCGAGTTTTGGATCGTTTATGAGAAGTAAGGATTCCATTATTTTAAATCCCTTGTCACCTAATCGTTGTGCATATTTGTTCCAATACACTAACATTTCAGTCTCTGTAAAAGATTCGGTTGGCAAGTGAACAGTTTCTTTTACGATTCCTTTACTGCTCTCCTCTAATGCTTTTTTGGCTCGGATACTAGCGAGTGAAAACGCTGAGACTTTTGGTTCTCCGATGGTTGAAACGGGAGTAGCTACAACAGGAGTTGGAATTACTTTAGCTGGCTGTTGTACTAATACCTCAGCTGGAATTTCTGGTTTACTTTCAGGTGTAGAAGTAGAGGTTACCGCCGTTTCTATTTTTTTTGCGACACTTATGGAGTAGTCGTTTTTTCTAAAATATGTGGGTGGAATTATATATTGCTCAACTTTTTTTTTTCTCCATCAATAGTGATAGAGGCAAGTTGCATCAAACAAAGTTCTACAAGCAATCGCTGGTTTTGACTCAATTTGTATTTTAAATCACAATCGTTAGCAATATCGATTCCTTTCAATAAAAAATCTTGACTGCATTTTTGAGCTTGTGCACCATACATTTGCTGGGCTTGTTCTCCTACTTCTAACAAAGTTAAAGTAGCCGGAGTTTTAGATACTAACAAATCTCTAAAATGCGATGCTAGTCCTGATACAAAATGATGCGCATCAAAACCTTTGGCAAGGATTTCGTTAAAAGCCATTAATAATTCTGGAATTTTATTTTCCAAAATCAAGTTGGTCATGTTGATGTACGTTTCGTAATCAAGCACATTCAAGTTCTCCGTAACGGCTTGACGGGATAAGTTTTTCCCGCAAAAGGAAACGACTCTATCAAAAATAGAAAGGGCATCACGCATGGCACCATCCGCTTTTTGAGCAATGATATGTAAAGCATCATCTTCAAAAATTACGCCTTGACTGGTAGCGACTTCAGCAAGATGTTCTTTGGCATCTTTTACGGTTATTCTTTTGAAATCAAATATCTGACAACGAGAAAGTATTGTAGGGATGATTTTATGTTTCTCGGTCGTGGCCAAAATAAAAATGGCGTGCTTAGGAGGTTCTTCTAATGTTTTTAAGAAGGCATTAAAAGCTGCTGAGGACAACATGTGCACCTCATCAATAATGTATACTTTATATTGCCCCGTTTGGGGTGGGATTCTAACTTGGTCAATTAAATTTCGGATATCATCTACAGAGTTGTTTGAAGCAGCATCAAGTTCAAATACATTGAAAGCAAAATCTTCGGTAGGATCATCATATCCAGGTTGATTGATTTTGCGAGCTAGAATACGAGCGCAGGTGGTTTTACCCACACCACGAGGACCTGTAAACAATAAAGCCGATGCTAAATGGTTGCTTTCTATAGCATTGAGCAAAGTGCTTGTAATGGCTTTTTGTCCTACAACATCTTTAAAAGTTTGTGGACGATATTTACGGGCCGATACAACAAATTGTTCCATAGCATTTTTATTGGATAGCAAATATAGGTTTTTTGTTGATTTGTTTATTTACTAATTTGTTTATTTGAAGAAAATCTTTTCCTTGCAAAAATGTAAATTAGAATTGAAAATAATAGCATATTGATAATCAAAGAAATGATTATTCCTTTGTTGTAAATTGTATTTTTTTCATTTTCTGAAATTATATTTTGGGATAATTTATAGGCTCTTAATTGTTCTAACTGATAAATAAAACTTCTTAATGATTCTATTTTGAATTCCAAGTCGTTGATCTTATAATCAGTTTCAGTTGGCTCGATGATTTTACCAAATTTATCACGCTTAAATTCAGGAGGTAAAGGCCAACCTGGACCAAAATCTTGTGATTGTGTGGGTG
>NZ_QKNZ01000052.1:0-1734 GCF_014156605.1 Flavobacterium sp. SOK18b | reverse complement strand
TTTTAATAGTTTTTTTAATTATCAATTTCTTTTTTGAATTTGCTGAAGGTGAAAAAGTATTTTTGAATACAGCCTTATTTATCAATATCGTTCTGTCTTTTTGCGGATTGTTTTTATATCGTGTGATTGTAAAACAAACTTTTGAAATTTATTTTTCTGAAAATACAAACACCAACTTGATCCGCACTGTTATTTATGGCACTGATGCCAATGCGATATCGGTGGCAAATGCTTTAAAGTTTGAAGCGCCTACACGTTTTAAAATCGTTGGTTTCATTGACAAGAATAATCAAAATGCTTCCAAAAGGATGTTGGATCTGCCTATACTAGTTCAGAAAAAGAAATTGCCTGCTATGATGCGTTCAGTGGGAGCCACCAGTGTGATTTTGGCGGACAAAGCATTGACCAGGGAGGAGCAGATTGTGATCGTAGATCAGTGTTTGGAGTACAATTTAAAAGTATTTACCGTGCCTTTGATTTCGGATTGGGAGAACCAACGCGAGATTTCTCAAAAGGTGAAAACCATTCAAATTGAAGATTTGCTAGAACGGAAACCAATTGTTTTGGATAATAAATCTATTTCTAAACAATTGAAAGACAAGGTGGTTTTGATCAGTGGAGCTGCCGGCTCTATCGGTAGTGAAATTGTGAGACAAGTGCTGACTTTTAATCCTAAAAAAGTAATCATACTGGACCAAGCTGAAACCCCTTTGCATCATTTGCAATTGGAAACGGATGCTATCAATACGGACGTTAAAATTAGAACCGTTATCGCGGATATTAGAGACAGGGAAGCGATGGATGTGGTTTTTAAAACCTATAAACCGAATGTTGTTTTTCATGCTGCCGCCTACAAACACGTTCCGTTAATGGAGGACAATCCGTGTCAAGCTATTTTTACGAATATAAAAGGAACTAAAAATTTAGCAGATTTAGCGTGTCGTTATAATGTGAAAAAATTTGTAATGGTCTCTACAGACAAAGCGGTAAACCCTAGTAATGTAATGGGAGCCAGCAAACGCATTGCAGAGAAATATGTACAGTCTTTGCATTTAAAAAACAAACAAGAAAAAGGGGAGCAAGCTACCAAATTTATTACCACTCGTTTTGGAAATGTATTGGGTTCCAATGGTTCTGTGGTGCCGCTTTTTACGAAGCAAATTGCAGCGGGTGGTCCGGTAACCATAACCCACAAGGATATTATTCGGTATTTCATGACGATTCCTGAGGCATGCCAATTAGTTTTGGAAGCTGGAGCAATGGGTAACGGTGGTGAAATTTATATATTTGATATGGGCAAGCCTGTAAAAATTATCGATTTGGCTCGAAAAATGATCAAGTTGGCTGGTTTTATACCAGAACGCGATATTAAGATACAGGTTGTGGGATTGAGGCCGGGCGAAAAGTTATACGAAGAATTGTTAAATGACACCTCGAAGTCAATGCCGACGTACCATTCTAAAATTATGATTGCGCAGGAATTACAAGAAGAATACGAGACTTTACATCAAGATGTGAGTGATTTAATTCATATTGCAGAAGGCTATGCCAATGATGCCATGGTGGCGCAGATGAAAAAAATAGTACCCGAGTTTAAAAGTATGAACTCTACTTTTGAAACGCTAGATACAGTGTAAGTTTTTTCACTTGTACTGGTAATTAAATGCATGGTATAAAAGTCGGTTAAATATGAAGTAGTCAAATTAAGGATGCGCCCAAATAAAAAAAAGCTTA
>NZ_QKNZ01000051.1:0-1229 GCF_014156605.1 Flavobacterium sp. SOK18b | reverse complement strand
AAGGAACTGGTACGCCAAGTACCCCGAGTGCAGCAAGTGCCTCGTTAACATTTACCACAAGTGTAAGTAATGCCAATGCGGACCTTTATACTTTTGTAATTACGGATGCTAATGGTTGTCCAACAACTACTTCAGCAACGGTGACACCTATCACGAATCCTACTGTGGCTGTAGCCAGTCAAGTCAATGTAAGTTGTACTGGTGGTAATGACGGATCGGTTACTTTAGCAGGTTCAGGTGGATCAGGTGGGTATACCTATAGTAACAATGCTAGTTCAGGATATACAGCTACTGCAACTTTTGGTGGATTAACTGCTGCAGGTTCTCCATATACTTTTTATGTACGTGATAACAAAGGGTGTCCAAATTCAGTAGTAGTTACTATCACGCAACCTACAGCCATTGCTGCAAATGCTTCTTTAACGACTGCATTCAGTTGTAGTACTACCAATGCGCCTCAATCGGCTACCATAACTGTAGCACCAACGGGTGGAACAGGAACGTATACGTATAGTTATAACAATGGAGGTAGTTTTGGACCAAGCAATACCTTGACTGTAAACGATAACGGAACCACTCAAACCATTCAAATAGTAGTTAAAGATGCCAATGGTTGTTTGTCACCAATGCAAGCTATTGTTTTAGCACCATTAAACAAACCAACAGATTTAACGTTTTTAAATGCAGCAGTAACGTGTACAGCAACTACCACAACGGTTTCTGTAACGGCTACCAATGGAGTAGGCGCTTTATCGTTCTTGATTACAGCAACAAATTCAGGTACAGCTAATTCTAATTTTGGACCAATAACGACCACAGGATCATCACAAGCGGCTTCTTTCCCTAATTTATTACCAGGAAATTACACCTTTAGAGTTACCGATGCGAATGGATGTTACTACACCGAATCACACAATATTGACCCAGTTACACCAATTGCCGTTGCGGCTAATAAAACCAGCGATGTTTTGTGCCAAGGCGGAACTACAGGATCAGGAACGTTTACCGTTTCAGGAAATGCTACAGTAGGTGCTTACACCTTTACATTGACAGCAGGAACATTGGGTACAGGAACCTTAACAAAATCTAATAATGTACTTACGCTAAGCAATGTGGCAGCAGGTACGTATACCGTACGTGTTACGGATACTGCAACAGGTTGTTTTGCTGATGGAACCATTACCATCAACCAGCCAGCTTTGCCACTTACAATGTCTATTACGAGTCAA
>NZ_QKNZ01000050.1:0-10777 GCF_014156605.1 Flavobacterium sp. SOK18b | reverse complement strand
GTATTAAGATAATTAGTTTTTATTCTAAAATTTAGAGTTAAATAGATTTAATTTCCATATATTTTTTCACTATTTTCAGAGTGAAATAGTTTTATTGTTTTGTAAAAAATGGAACATCGGGGCTTTATAAACTCAAAATCAATTGAGAATTTCAAAAAACTAAAAATGCCTCAAAATTTAAAGTGTATTTTAAAATTAGGAATTAAAAAGTTGTTCTGCTTTTTCCCAGTTAATAACATTCCAAAAAGAGTTAATGTAATCAGCTCTTCGGTTTTGATTTTTTAGGTAATAAGCATGCTCCCAAACATCTAAGGCTAAGACTGGTTTTCCTTTAAGTCCTTTTCCTTTCAAACGCATTAATGGATTGTCTTGATTGGCTGTGGAACCAATTACGAGTTGACCATCTTTAACTACTAACCATGCCCAACCTGAACCAAAACGTTTCATGGAAGCGTCAGCAAATTGTTTTTTGAATTCATCAAATGAACCAAAACTACTAGTAATTGCTTGGGCTAGTTTCCCTTTAGGCAAACCTCCTCCAGTAGGAGAAAGTAACTCCCAAAATAAGGTATGATTGTAATGGCCTCCCGCATTATTTCGTATTGAATCTGGAAACTGTGACATTTTTTCAAATATAGTTTCAAGTGAGCTAGAAGATTCGACCAGTTTTTTATCAAGAGTTCCTATCGCCTTATTCAAGTTGGTTACGTATGCTTGATGGTGTTTTCCATGATGAATTTCCATAGTAGCTTTATCAATATGAGGATCAAGAGCATCAGTAGAATAAGGTAATTTTGGTAATACAAATTTTCCTTCTTCAATGCTATTAGTAAACATATTGCCCCCAGTTTCTTCGAGTAGGGGCTGGGTAGTATTTGCAAAAGCGTCCTGTAATAAAGAACTCCCTATTAAGGTTCCTGTTGAAAGTATTGCTGTTTGCTTTAAAAAACTTCTTCTGCTTGTATTATTTTCCATTTGTTTTGTGTTTTGACATGCCTTAACATTTGATTTATAAAATTATGTAAATACATTTCAAATGGGGTTAAGAAAGACTTAAATTTTAGGATTTTTATTTTTATTGGTTGTTTAAAAATATTTTCACTTGAATTATGTAAAATTCATTTCAATTTGGTATGTTACTTCTTCGTAATTTTGAAAATTCATTCTTAGTTGAAACCAAATATTAGAATTAGATTCAAATGGAGTACTCATACTTATATTTTATTTTAAATGAAAAAGAGAAAGTTAGCTAAAGATGGCTGGAGCCTTTTGAAACGAACCTATGAAGAGTTTGAAAATGATAATGCAATCAAATTGAGTGCCTCATTGTCGTATTTCACTATTTTTTCGTTACCTCCATTATTAATAATTATACTATCTATTTTTAGTTTTATATTCGGAAAAGAGGCTGTTACAGGTCGATTTTTTAGACAAATAAATGGTATGGTTGGTAATGAAGCTGCTTTGCAAATACAAGAAACTATAAAAAACATTGAATTGTCAGATAGCAATACTTTTGCTGCCATCTTTGGTGGAATAATGCTACTTATTGGAGCTTCAGGAGTTTTTGCCGAAATTCAAAGTTCTATTAATTTTATTTGGGGTTTAAGGGCAAAACCAAATAAAGGTATCATGAAGTTTATCAAAAATAGATTGATGTCTTTTTCAATGATTGCTTCTGTTGGTTTTTTATTAATGGTAAGTTTAATGTTAAATACGGTTATGGATGTTATCAATTCACGTCTGATAGTTTACTTTCCAGATACAACGGTATATATTTTTTATGTTCTCAATATTGTTATACTATTTATAACAACAACCATTTTGTTTTCAGTGATTTTTAAAACATTACCCGATGGAGAAATTGTTTGGAAAGATGCCTTAATTGGATCTAGTTTTACCTCTTTCTTTTTTATGATAGGGAAATTTGCAATAGGTTTTTACTTAGGAAGCTCAACGGTTGCAACTGTTTATGGTGCAGCAGGCTCTATTGTAATTATTTTAGTTTGGGTATATTATTCGGCAATTATATTATATTTTGGAGCTGAGTTTACTAAAGTTTATGCGAATGCTCATGGCAATAAAATTGTACCAAATGACTATGCAGTTGCTATTAAAGTAGAAGTACTAGAGGTTAAAGAGCTGAAATAATTTTTTTGAAATATTTATGAGAGCATACTATATTTTAATATCATTTTTAGGAAGTTGAACATTTTTTAAAAAATAGTTTACATAAAAAAACCGCCTTGTTTTTTTCAGGTACAAGGCGGTTAAAAAAAAAACTAAAAACTAACTTTTATTAGAAACAATATTCATTTTCTGCTACTAGTTTAGCAGTAATTATTTCTCTTAATGCCACTACATTTGGCATATTTGTGTATTTTGTAAAACGACGTAATCCCATTAACATCATACGTTGCTCATCACCTTCAGCAAAAGAAATAATGCTTTCTTTTCCTTTTTGGTTTACAATATCAACTGCTTTGTATAAGTAAAGTTTAGCCATTGCAATTTGCTCTTGAACTTTATCTTCTCCTTCTTTTTTAGCTAATTTCTCAGTTCTTAAGATAGTACTTTCTGCCATGTAAACTTCTATTAGCATATCAGCAGCAGCCATTAATAATTGTTGGTGTGCATCTAAGTCAGCTCCAAATTTTTGAACAGCACTACCAGCAACCATTAAGAAAGATTTCTTCAAGTTTTTGATGATTTCTTTTTCCTCTGCAAATAATTCTGAATAGTCTGGTGTGTCAAATGATGGAATTCCCAACAATTCTTCAGATACTTTCATAGCAGGTCCTAATAAATCTACATGACCTTTCATTGCTTTTTTAATTAACATACCTACTGAAAGCATTCTGTTAATCTCATTTGTACCTTCATAAATACGAGCAATTCTTGCATCTCTCCAAGCACTTTCCATAGGAGTATCTTCAGAGAATCCCATACCTCCAAAAATTTGAATTCCTTCATCAGAACAGTTTTGAACGTCTTCTGATACAGCAACTTTCAAGATTGAACATTCGATAGCATATTCTTCAACTCCTTTTAATTCAGCTTCTTGATGAGAAGTTCCCTCTGCTTCACGAGCAATGATTCTGTCTTCAATATCTTTTGCTGCACGGTAAGAAGCACTTTCTCCTGCGTAGCAAGAAGTTGCCATCTCAGCTAATTTAGAACGAATTGCACCAAATTGAGAAATAGCTGTGTTAAATTGGATTCTTTCATTAGCATATTTTACAGATCCTGTAATTACTCTACGTTGTGCATCAAGGCAAGCAGCTGCCAATTTGATACGACCTACGTTTAGTGCGTTCATCGCTATTTTAAAACCATTACCTCTTTCAGATAACATGTTTTCAACAGGAACTTTAGTTTCGTTAAAGAAAACTTGACGAGTAGATGAAGCACGAATACCTAGTTTATGCTCTTCTTCACCCATTGAAATTCCGTTGTTATCTGTATTTTCAACTATGAAACCTGTAATGTTTTTATCATCACCAATTCTAGCAAAAACAATAAACAAACTACAGAAACCTGCATTTGAAATCCACATTTTTTGACCAGTGATAGAATAGTGCGTTCCATCTTCAGATAAAACTGCTTTAGTTTTTCCTGAATTAGCATCAGATCCAGCTCCTGGCTCCGTAAGGCAATAAGCACCAAACCACTCTCCTGAAGCAAGTTTAGGTACGTATTTTAATTTTTGCTCCTCAGATCCATACAATGTGATTGGCATAGTACCAATTCCTGTATGAGCTCCAAAAGCAGTTGAGAATGAACCAGTTGCTCCAGAAATGTAATCACATACTAACATAGTTGATACAAACCCCATTCCTAATCCACCATAAGCTTCAGGAACTGCAACTCCTAAAAGTCCTAGCTCACCAGCTTTTCTCATGGATTCTTCCGTGTAAGCATAATCCTTTTTTTCAAAACGATCTTTGTGTGCCCACAACTCTTTGTCTACAAACTCTTTTACAGAGTCACGCATCATTAATTGCTCTTCTGTAAAATCTTCAGGTGTGAAAATATCTTCACATTTTGTTTCTTTAACTAAAAACTGACCTCCACGGGTTACGTTTTTTTCAATTGTATCTGCCATTTTTTTATTTTTTAATATGTTTTTTATTTAAAATCTAAGCTTACAAAAGTTCGTAAACACCTGCAGAGCCTTGTCCAGTACCTACACACATACTTACAATTCCGTATTTGCTTCCTCTGCGTTTCATTTCATCAAACAATTGTACTGATAATTTTGCTCCAGTACATCCTAGTGGATGACCTAGTGCAATAGCACCTCCATTTACATTAATGATTTCTGGATTTAAGTCTAATTCACGGGTTACAGCTAATGCTTGAGAAGCAAAAGCTTCGTTTAACTCAATTAAATCAATATCATTAATTGTTAAACCTGCTTGTTTTAGTACTTTTGGGATTGCTTTTACTGGTCCTATTCCCATGATTCTTGGTTCAACTCCTGCCGAAGCGAAATTTACCAAACGAGCAATAGGCTCTAAGTTGTACTCTTTTACCATTTCTTCGCTCATGATCAACACAAAAGCAGCACCATCACTCATTTGTGATGAGTTACCTGCAGTTACGCTTCCATTTGCTTCAAAAACAGGACGTAATCCAGCCAAAGCTTCTTTTGATGTACCAGCTCTTGGTCCTTCGTCTTTGTTTACAACGTATGATTTGGTTTCTTTTTTCCCGTTTTCGTTAAGGAATGTTTGTTCCACTGTAATAGGAACAATTTGCTTGTCAAATTTACCATCAGCTTGTGCTTGCAAAGCTTTCATGTGAGAGTGGTATGCAAATTCATCTTGGTCCTCACGAGATACTTTAAATTGTTGAGCTACTGCCTCAGCAGTAAGTCCCATTCCCCAGTAGTAATCCTCGTTTCCAGCTTTTGCAACAGCATAATCCGGAGTTGGTTTGTAACCTCCCATTGGGATAAAACTCATGCTTTCAGCTCCACCTGCAATGATACAATGTGCCATACCTGATTGGATTTTAGCCGTAGCCATTCCAATAGTTTCCAAACCCGAAGCACAATATCTGTTTACAGTAACACCAGGAACGTCTTCTACTTTTAAACCCATTAATGAAATAAGTCGAGCTACGTTTAGTCCTTGTTCTGCCTCTGGCATTGCATTTCCGACCATAACGTCATCAATGCGTGTTTTATCAAAGTTAGGCAACTCGTTCATCATAAATTCGATGGTTTCTGCTGCTAATTCATCAGGACGTTTAAATCTGAACACTCCTTTTGGGGCTTTCCCCACGGCTGTTCTGTATGCTTTTACTATATAGGCTGTTTTCATAACTAGTATTTTGAATTTTGAATTATAAATTTGAAATGAAAATCATTTGAACTTTATAAGTCATCATTTATAATTTAAAATTAATTTCTCAACGGTTTCCCTTTGGTCAACATAAATTGGATTCTTTCTAATGTTTTTCTTTCTGTACATAATGACAAGAAAGCTTCTCTTTCAATATCTAATAAATATTGTTCGCTTACTAGTGTTGGCTCAGATAAATCACCACCTGCCATTACGTAAGCTAGTTTATTAGCTATTTTTTTATCATGTTCAGAGATGTATTTTCCAGCTTCCATTTGATCTGTACCTACTAAGAACATCCCAAGAGCTTGTTTTCCTAGTACTTTTACATCCGTTCTACGTATCGGTTGTGTGTAACCAGCTTCGGCCATCAAGAGTGCATGTTTTTTTGCTTCTGCAATCTGTCTGTCTTTATTGATTACAATGATATCTTTACCGTGCTGTAGTAATCCAGTGTCAAATGCTTCATATCCTGATGTAGATACTTTTGCCATTGCTATAGTTAAGAAATACTCTTGCAATACATTTAACTCAACATCATTTTTATGGAATAAATCAGAGGCACGCATAGCCAATTCTTTAGATCCACCACCGCCAGGAATAACCCCAACACCAAATTCAACTAATCCCATATAGGTTTCTGCTGCAGCAACAACTTTGTCAGCATGCAAACTCATTTCGCAACCACCTCCAAAAGTCATTCCGTGTGGTGCCACTACAACTGGAATTCCAGAGTAACGTACGCGCATCATCGTGTCTTGGAACATTTTGATAGCCATATTCAACTCATCATACTCTTGCTCCACAGCCATCATGAAAATCATTCCAATATTGGCACCCACAGAGAAGTTCGCTGCTTGATTACCAATAACCAACCCTTGATATTCTTTCTCAGATAAATCAATTGCTTTATTGATAGCTTGTAAAACATCGCCACCAATAGTATTCATTTTAGATTGGAATTCTAAATTCAAAATTCCGTCTCCTAAATCTTGGATGATTGCACCACTATTACTCCATACTTTTTTGCTTTCGCGAATGTTATTTAGGATAATAAAGGCGTCTTGACCCGGAACTTTAATTTGCGCTTTACTTGGAATATTGTAGAAAAACGTTGCACCTTCTTTTACTGAATAAAAACTAGTATTTCCAGAAGCTAACATATCATTTACCCATGCAGCAGGAGCTAAACCTTCTGCCTTCATGATTTCAATTCCTTTTTCAACACCTATAGCATCCCAAATTTCAAATGGTCCATTTTCCCATCCAAAACCGGCTTTCATAGCATCGTCTATCTTGTAAAATTCATCTGAAATTTCAGGAACTCTGTTAGACACATAAGCAAATAAACCAGCAAAACTTTTTCTGTAAAATTCACCTGCTTTATCTTTTCCTTTTACAAGAACTTTAAAACGGTTGATTGGTTTATCAATAGTTTTGGTCAGTTCAAGTGTTGCAAAAGATGCTTTTTTAGCAGCTCTGTATTCTAACGTATCTAGATCTAAGGTTAAGATGTCTTTACCTTCTTTTTTATAAAATCCTTGTCCTGTTTTGCTACCCAACCATTTGTTTTCCATCATTGTGTTTACAAATGCAGGAAGTTTAAATAAGTCGTGTTGTTCATCATTTGGACAGTTTTCATAAATACCATTGGCAACATGAACCAATGTATCTAAACCTACAACATCAACAGTTCTGAAAGTAGCTGATTTTGGACGACCAATAACAGGACCCGTTAATTTATCAACTTCTTCAATAGTAAGTCCCATTTCTTTTACCAAGTGAAACAAACTTTGAATTCCGTAAATTCCAATTCGGTTTCCAATAAACGCTGGAGTATCTTTGGCCAAAACCGAAGTTTTCCCTAGAAATTTCTCACCATAAACCGTAAGAAAATCTAAAACCTCTGTACTTGTTTGTGGGCCAGGAATGATTTCAAATAATTTTAAATAACGCGCTGGGTTAAAAAAGTGTGTCCCACAAAAATGCTTTTGAAAATCTTCACTTCTTCCTTCACTCATAAAATGAATAGGAATACCAGAAGTATTAGAAGTAACCAATGTTCCAGGTTTTCTAAATTTTTCTATTTGTTCAAAAACTAATTTTTTAATATCAAGTCTTTCTACAACAACCTCAATAATCCAATCTACACCAGCAATTTTTGCCATGTCATCTGTTGTATTACCAGTTGTGATGCGGTTTGCAAATTTTTGACTGTAAATAGGGGATGGTTTTGATTTCAAAGAATTGGCTAAATGCTCATTTACCAATCGATTTCTAACAATTTTACTCTCTAGTGTGAGTCCTTTTTTTGCTTCGGCATCAGTCAATTCTCTTGGGATAATGTCCAAAAGCAATACTTCAACTCCAATGTTAGCAAAATGACAAGCAATTCCAGATCCCATAATTCCGGATCCTATTACTGCAACTTTTTTGATGGTGCGTTTCATACTTCGTTTATGTTTGTTTTTTTTAATTTGTAATGGTTTAACTGTCAAATGTTATATTGGATACTAATTAAACGGTTTCCTTAGTTTCTAATTTTTCAACAGGTATATCAAGCGTGTGGGTGTTGTTAAAAATATTCTTTTCTACAATTAATTCGTTAATAACATCCGCAACTTCAACAAAATGTTGTAGTTTTTCTTCAGAAATTGATTTGCGTACAGCATCATTAAATTTTAGCACTGTATTTTTTGAAAGTTCTCTTTTTTCTTTTCCAAATTCTGTCAAATAAATCAATACTCCACGACCATCTTCAGGATTTTTCTTTCGAATAATCAATCCTTTTTCCTCCATTGATTTAAGAGTTCTTGTCAAGCTTGTGGCTTCCATTCCCATTTTAGGTCCTAAAGAAGTTGATGGAGTTCCACCTTCTTTATCGATACTCAACAAAGCAAATCCTGTTGCCATACTAGCATCATATTTTGATGCTTCTTCGTTATACATTCTGGCGACTGCTTGCCATGTTGCTCTTAATATGTAATCTATTGTTTTATCTTTCATGGGAAACTATATCGATTTCAAATATAATAAAAAAAATACTATGCACGCATAATAAAAGTGTTTTTTTTATTAAAAATTTATTAAATATAAAAAAACATTCTTGAATATGAGAACTTTATAAGGTAAAGTATCTTGTGATTGGTTGTAGTCAATATGTTGTTATAACCAGACAAAGCCATATTTTTAAACCAAAAAAAAGCCACAAGTAAAACTTATGGCTGATAATGGGTAACATTATATTTTAATTTAAATCCTTGAGAAGGTTTTAAGACATTATATTAATTGTAAATTTTATTAAATAAGTCAGCATATTTTTGTAAAACTATTTTTCGTTTTAATTTTAGAGTAGGAGTGAGTTCTCCTCCTTCAATAGACCATATATTTGGCGTAAGTTCAAAACGTTTTATTTTTTCCCAATTTCCAAACTTTTCATTCAAAGTATCAACTTCTTGCTGAATGCGTTCTATTACTTTTTCATTGGTTACAATGGCTTCATTGCTGCTACCTAATTCAATTTTATGAATTAAAGCCCATTCTTTAATAAATTCAAAACTAGGTTGAATGAAGGCTCCAGGCATTTTTTGTCCATCACCTATAACCATGATTTGCTCAATAAAGCGAGACTGTTTCATGGTGTTTTCAATTAGTTGCGGAGCAATATATTTTCCTCCTGAGGTTTTAAACATTTCTTTTTTACGATCTGTTATCTTCAAGAATCCTTCTTTGTCAAATTCTCCTATGTCACCTGTATGAAAGTAATTATCTGTAATAACCTCACTGGTTAATTGTGGGTCTTTGTAATATCCCATCATTACATTGGGACCTTTGCAAAGAATTTCACCATCTTCGGCAATTACTACAGATACGTTATCAATCACTTTTCCAACTGTACCTACTCTAAAACCTTTGTTTCTAAGATCGTTTACAGAAATAACAGGAGAAGTTTCCGTCAGTCCATATCCTTCCATTACAGGGATTTCTGCTGCTGCAAAAATTCTGGCTAATCTTGGTTGCAATGCTGCACTACCAGATACCATTAAGTCAAGTTTCCCACCTAAACCTTCTTTCCATTTACTAAAAATTAGTTTACGTGCAATTTTAAGTTGGAATTCATACCAAAATCCGTTTTTGCCATAAGGCTCATATACAAGACCTAAATCGATTGCCCAGAAAAAAAGTTTTTTCTTTATTCCAGTAAGCTCCGTTCCTTTAGCATATATTTTATCATATACTTTTTCAAGAAGTCTAGGAACAGCAGTAATTACAGTAGGTTGTACTTCTTTAATGTTGTCACTAATACGCTCAATTGATTCTCCAAAATAGATTGATACACCATAATATTGGTATAAATAAAGAATCATGCGTTCAAAGATATGGCAAATAGGCAAGAAGCTCAACGCTCTACTTTTTCCTGCTTCAAAAGGAATTCTTTTGGCGCTGTCTAAAACATTAGAAACTATATTTTGGTGCGATAACATTACTCCTTTTGGTCTTCCTGTTGTCCCAGAAGTGTAAATAATAGTAGCTAAATCCTCTGATTTTACATCATTTTTGCGTTGCTCTACTGTATCTTGATGACTCATATCCTGACCTAGAACTAGTAATTCCTTCCAGTTTGTACATCCTTCTATTTCATTAAAAGAGTAAATCCCTCTTAAAGTTGGAACATTTTTTTGAACCAAACGTAATTTTCGTAACACTTCGGTATCTGATACAAAACAATAAATAGATTCAGAGTGATTTAAAATGTATTCGTAATCATCCTCGGCAATAGTTGGATAAATAGGCACAGTTTGTGCACCTGTTTGTAATACACCAATATCCATTACATTCCATTCAGTTCTATTATTAGTGGATATGATAGCAATTTTATCATTTTTTTGAACTCCTAGTTTGATCAATGCACGAGATATAGCATTGGCATTAGCAATGTATTCTTGCGTAGAGGTTTTAATCCATTCTCCATTTTGTTTGGTAACCAACGCATCCGGAATAGATGTATATTTTTCTTGTTGGTAGTAAGGGAAATCAAAGAGGCGGGTGATATTTATCATTATGGAAATATTGGTTTGAATTGCAAATTAAAAAAAAATTAGTGATTAATTTTTATAATTAGAAATTTTATAGTGAAAATTAATATTTATTGGTGTTTTCAACTTAGATATTCAAGTTTTCTACTACTTTGTTTATTTGTTTTAAATGCATAAAAATAGTGGTTATATCTTTTTGATATTAAATGTAAGTATTAAAAAAAAAGTGGTTTTTCATAGTAGTTTCTTACTAAAGGAATTATTTCGCTTACTTATCATTGGAGAAGTAATTAAGCGAATATAATTCAAACAAAAATAATGGCGTTGCTGTATTTGGGTACTAATTCAAAATATCAGAAAACGAATTACAACAGTTTATTTTAACTTTATTGA
>NZ_QKNZ01000004.1:0-43330 GCF_014156605.1 Flavobacterium sp. SOK18b | reverse complement strand
TATGTGTATTTCATCGATTTATATGAACTCTTCATCGGATATGTATGTAACCATCTGTAAAACACGTATTTATACGTGTTTCGTTTTTAAAATCCTTCTCTATCTTTGAAATGTGGAAATCAAAAAGTAAAAAAAAAGTTTTGAAATTACATTTGATTTCTAAAAAAAGAAGATCCCAAATCACTTTTTTGAACCTACATAATAATTTGTATTAACAACCAATTAAATATATTTATTATGAAAAAAGTAGTTTTAAGCATCTCCGCGATGCTATTAGTAGGAGCAGCATCTTATGCGCAACCAGGTCCAGTAGCTGGAGCTAATTCAAGTTTGGTAGGTCAAACTGGAACTTCTCAAAGTGCGGTAGTACATCAAATTGGAACATCACAAAGTTCTAAAATTAAGCAAGCGACAAACAACAATGATGCTTTTGTTTATCAAGGAGTACTTCCAGGGCAAATGTTTGTGTCTTCTGCTAACGCTTCAGCAAAGAACATCGCTGATGTTGATCAAAAAGGGGACGACAACCGTGCTTACATCTCTCAAAACAATTGGGATAACAGAGCTACCCAAAAACAAGTTGGAGATAAAAATGATGCAACGATTTGGCAAGATGAAGTACAAGTAGCAACAGGCTCATTATTTGGGGATGATGATGCTACCCAAACACAAACAGGTAATAATAACAAAGCCACTATTGATCAAGGGACTTCAGGAAATAATCCTATTCCTGCAGTTGGGACTTTTTCACTTATGGTGCCACTTACGTCAGCTATACCAATGACTCCACATGGAGACAACGAAGCTACTCAAACTCAAAACGGCAACTTCAATCTAGCCTATACGAGTCAAGGTGGTGACAAAAACAAATCAACTATTACCCAAAACAGTGTTGGTAAAGCTACGTCTTTAACCGAAAGAAATGTGGCTAATCATTATCAATATGGTAAAGAAAACATTGCGTTAACTACACAAAATGGATTCAAAAATCTAGATAATATTTTGCAAGAGGGAAAATCAAATACCTCTACAACAATGCAAACAGGATTTAGTTCAGGAAACATCAATACCGTTTCTCAGCAAGGGAATTACAATGTATCTAGTGTAACTCAAAGTAACTAATAGAGCAATCATGAAGATTGGAGCAGCTTTGTAGCTGCTCCATCTTTTTTTAATTTAAAAGCAATAGTATGAAAATTCGAGTACTGTGTTTTGTCATTGCTGTGTTATTTTCGTTGCAGCTCATTTCTGCTCAAGGAATAGAAACTTCACAAGGTAAAACCATAGATATAGCTATAGTGGGGGATAAAGAAGGTTCTTTATATCTATCTACAACTAACTTATCAGGAAATACAACTGCTAAGCAACAAGCTTTTGATAATACTGTGCAAATGCAACAGATTGGGGAGTATAATACTTTTAATGCGGTATTAAGATCAAATACTACTGCTGTATCAGTGTTTCAAAAAGGAAATAATAATACGGTCTTGTTGAATAGTCAAGCGCTCTCAATTGAAAAAAAAGTACTACAGCAAGGTGATAATAATACCATTTACGATTTTGCTTCTTACAGTAGATATGATGTCAAAAATGAATTTGTGCAAAAAGGGAATAATCTAACTATCAATAGTTTTGGTTCCAATTCAATCTCACGAGATTTAAAAATTATTCAGTCAGGAAATGGTGCTACTGTACTATTGATAAATAATTCAAAATTATGAAAATAGTACTCTCTAATTTCTCATTATATATTTTTTTGTTTTTGGGTTGTACATCTTATTCCCAAACAACAAACACAGTTGTAAAAGCAATAATAGTGATTGATAAAACGGAAACCAATATAAAAATAACAGGCACTGCCGAAAATTTATCGGATGGTGTGCAGAGCTTATCCTATAAATTATCAGTAATTAAAAAAAATACTGTAAATGATAATCAAGCAAATAATGTTCAAGAAGGATTTTTTTCTTTAAATCCAAGTGAAAATAAAAATCTGTCAACAACAGAAGTTAATTTGGGCAATACAGATGAGGTTATTGTTTTGTTACTTTTTTATAATGAAAATAAGCAGTTAATAGGAAAGGATCGAGTAGTTCTAAATGCTCAAAAAAAAAAGACAACGTAGTTAATATTCCTGCAGACGGTTTTGAAATAATAGGAATTATTTCAAATGAAACGAAGACTAAAGTAGGTAAAGATTTTTACGATTTATATTTTTATCTCTATAATGAGTATAAAATTAATGCCAAGAAAATTGTCGTTTTAACAGAGGAATTTAGTTTTGGTAGAAATACCAAGATAGTAATCACGATAGAGAATGATATTATATATGAATTTTTAGCACGTCCAGATGAAGAATATTTAAATGAAATGGGTGAACAAGCTATTTATGCCACGTATTTACACCTTAAGAATTTAGAAAAACAAAACAAATATTTTACTCAGTATTAATTTTATCTACAAACTTATGAGATTATTATATGTCTTAACAATCGTTTTTTTTGGTTTTCAATCCGTAATAGCACAGGATTTAGTATACAAACCTAAAAATCCTGCTTTTGGGGGTGATACATTTAATTATCAATGGCTGGCAAGTTCGGCGGAGTCCCAAAATAAGTTTACAGACAAATCAATTTCGCAACCTGCTCAAACTGAACTCGAGCGGTTTACATCAAGCTTAAACTCGCTACTTTTAAGTCAAGTTTCGAGCTCCTTGTTCAAGCAACAATTTGGTAATGATGGTATTAAAATAGGTTCCTACACTTTTGGTAGTCTTTCTGTAGAGGTGTATCCTTCATCAGGAGGATTAACGGTAGATATCTTAGATACTAAAACAGGTGAACAAACACAAGTAATCATCCCAAATCGATAATATGAATACATTAAAATGTGTACCCTTACTTATTTTTTTTTTAATTTCCAGTTGTGGAGCATATTACAATCAACCTACTGGTGTAGAAAAGGCAGTAATTGGAGAAAATACTCCAGCAACAACACTCTTGAAAGAGTTGCCCAAGCCTAAAGAGCCCATAGTAGTTGGGCTTTATAAATTTCGAGACCAAACTGGACAGTACAAAGCTACTGAAAATGGTAGCAATTTTAGTACAGCCGTAACCCAAGGGGCTACATCAATTTTAATTAAAGCGCTTGAAGATTCAAAATGGTTTATTCCTATCGAAAGAGAAAATATTGGTAATTTATTGCAAGAACGTAATCTTATTCGATCTACACGGCAAGAATATTCCAAAGATGTTGATCCTAATGTACCGCAAATTACACCTTTATTATACGCGGGTGTTCTACTGGAAGGTGGAATTATTTCCTATGACTCTAATATAATTACTGGCGGGTTTGGAGCGCGTTATTTCGGTACTGGTGGATCTATTAAATACAGACAAGATCGTGTAACTGTTTATTTAAGAATGGTATCTACGGCAAATGGTAAGATTTTAAAATCAGTTTATATTTCAAAAACAATTTTATCGCAAGCAATCGATCAAAGTCTTTTTAAGTATGTCAATTTCAAAAGATTATTAGAAGTAGAAACGGGATATACAACCAACGAGCCTGTGCAAATGGCCGTTACAGAGGCTATTGAAAAAGCAGTTGCAACTTTAGTCTTAGAAGGAATTAAAGAAAAAATATGGGATGCTGATGTGCCAAAACCAGAGATTGATGCAATCCTAACTAAGTATGAAAAAGAAAATTCAGATGCTGCTACTACGGCAATTTATGGCAGGAAATTACAAGAAAGAAGATCTCGTTTCGCAATGGAATTAACAGGTGGTGTTGCACTAATGGATGGTGATTATCCTAACGCCATGTTTCGCCCAATGGGTCGTGGTGCCTTAAAATATTATTTTACTCCCGCGTTCAATGTCAGTGCTTCTACTAATGTGATGAAATTAGCTAATAAAGATCTTTTAGATGTAGGTTACGCAACATTTGATCTTAATCTTGAATTTATGGTTTTGCCAAAGGATAAGTTGTCACCATATCTATTTGTAGGTGGTGGCTATGGTACAAACAAAAATTTCGAAAACAACCATACTAAAGCTCAATATGGACTAGGATTAGAATATATGGTTTCAAATGCCATAGGAATCAAACTTTATGGCGAACATAATATAAACTTTAGTGACAATATTGACTATCAAATAAGAGGAGTGCGTGATGATTTTTATTATCGCTTTGGTTTTGGACTCACGTATTATTTTTTTAATAGCAAAAAAAATACTGTTTCAAAAAACATATCGAAATAAGACCATTACCATGAGCTATTCATTCAACTATAATACCTTAACAATGAAAATTAACCATCTTATACAAGCTCTTTTTTTTGCATTTCTTTTGAGTTCATGCAGTGAAGAAAAATTAGCTGGAGACGAATTCGGGACTATCGAAGGGAAAATTGTCAGTGCCATTGATTTTAAACCTTTAGCTAATGTCAAAGTGTTTTCTAGTCCCAGTACAAGTATCGTTTTTACAGATGAAGCAGGGAAATTTGTTCTTACAAATGTAAAGGTGGGAGATTATTCTCTAGAAGCGCAAAAGGAAGGTTATTTGGCAAAATTTGAACCCGCAAAGGTTAACAGAGATCAGATAACAAATATTGTATTTGAGCTAAAGCTATCAACATCCAACAATAGGCCTCCTGCTGCTACGGTATTAACTTCGCCCTTGGACAATGCTGTAGATCAGCCTATAGAATTAAATTTAAATTTCTCAGCTACAGATCCGGATAAAGACGTCCTGAAGTATGAAATTATATTAAGGAAGAACACGAGCAATGAGGTTACGGTATACAAAGACATTGCAGCCAGTACATACTTGTTGAAAGATTTAGCATATAACACGAAGTATTTTTGGCAAGTTGCAGTATCCGATGGAATCAATCCTCCAGTACTATGTACAGTACAAACTTTTACAACGATTGGCTTTCCAAACGCAAGGTTTTTATTTGTTAGAAAAATAAATGACAATAATGTGATTTTTTCTGGCGATGAGACCGGGAAAAGCGTCCAAATTACAACATCGAATACTAATAGTTGGAGACCAAGAAAAAACATTCCATCAAATAAAATTGCTTTTATACGATCAAGTGGTGCACAAAATCACTTGTATACTATGAATCCAGATGGATCTGGAATACTTAAAGTCACTAACTCTATTCCCATTGCTGGATTTAACTCGGACTTTATCAATTTCTCGTGGAACGCCTCAGGCAGTCAATTAATCTATCCTTATTTTGACAAATTGTATAAAATTAATGCTGATGGCAGTGGCTTGACCAAAATTTATCAAACAACAAATGGAAAATTCATTTCTGAATGTGATTGGAGCAACGACGGAACAAAAATTGCCTTGAAAGTAAATGACGCAAGCGGTTACAATACTGAAATCTTTGTTATCAATGCCATAGGTACAGTTATTAATCAAGTGCTATCTGGTACACAAGGTGCCACTGGAGGGTTGAATTTCTCTGTAAATGGGCAGCGATTACTCTTTACCAGAGATGTTTCAGGCTTTGAAGATGCGAATTACAGACAGCTGGATACAAAAGTTTTTCAGTGTACATTAAGTTCAAATCAAATAACAGACATTGGTCTAGAAAAACCATTGGGAACCTTAGATTTAGATGTGAGATACGCCCCCAATGAAGCAGAGTTAATTTTGATGAATACCTCAAACGATGGTTTATCGATTAAAAATATTATAAAATATACACCTGCAACAAATAATGTTGGAGGATCTCGAATGCTGTTATTTTCTAATGCAAGTATGCCTGATTGGGAATAAATAAAATTAATGATTTAAAAAAAGCATCTAATTAGTACGAATTAGATGCTTTTTTGCGTTTAATTATAAGTTTTTTAAGTTACGTATTTGATAGCAAAAAAAATGTTCTTATTAAAGCTAGAGTCAAAAATGGTTACATAAATAGTTATCAAATAATTAACAATAAACAATGAGGAGTATTGTACTTTTTTTACTACTGTGTTTCAAAATGAATTCTCAGGAGAAAATTATGCTGTATTTTGATTTAGATCGAGATCAACCTAATCTTCATTCGCAAAGAGTTTTTCAAAAATGGTTGGATGAAAATAAAGAAGTTAATGTGATTAAAATTGAAGGATATTGTGACAGTACGGCATCAAATCATTACAATAAGCAATTAGCACTTAGGCGCTCTGTAAACGTGCAAAAGCACTTAATACGTAACAATTTTTTATTAGATAGTACTCTAGTTATTGATAATATTGGAGAAGATTTTATAGGAGCAACACAAGAATTTATCAATAGGAAAGTAATTGTATATTATCAAAAAAAATCTAATTCTAAAATTCAAGAAGTATTCGTAAGCAAATTAAATCAAAGTGAGGTTACAGATCTGCCTAAATCCCCAAAAAGCAATAATGATAATAACACCTTAATTTCACAAATTCAACAAGCTAAAGTAGGTGATTTTGTTACTTTACGAAATATAAATTTTAAATTTAACTCAGAGGTTATGGTCAATTCCTCTATGGCGAATTTGGATGAGCTTTTACAAATTATGAGGAGTCAACTCAGTTTAAATATTGAAATTCACGGTCATATTTGCTGTAATCCAGATCCAAATGACGTGAAGTTATCCAATCGTCGCGCTAAATCGGTTCATGATTATTTAATTAAAAACGGAATTCAGCAAAGGAGATTGGCATACAAAGGTTATGGTAGTAATAAACCCATTTTTACATTACCAGAAAAAAACGAAATACAACGTGCAGCTAATAGAAGAGTAGAGATTTTAATCCTTCAAAAATAGTGCAATAAATCCTAAAATCAAGTTCCTTATTCCTAAATCAAATTAGTATCTTTGCGCCACAACTAACTGCCTAAAAGCAGGCTTCACAACTAAATTAAATGAGTTCAGATACTTCAAAAAGGTATGCACTTCGCGGTGTTTCGGCATCCAAAGAAGATGTGCACAACGCCATTAAAAACATTGATAAAGGCTTATTTCCACAAGCTTTCTGCAAAATTGTACCCGATTATTTAACACAAGACAAGGACTATTGCCTGATTATGCATGCTGATGGAGCAGGTACTAAATCTTCATTGGCCTACATGTATTGGAAAGAAACCAGTGATCTTTCTGTATGGAAAGGAATTGCTCAAGATGCATTAATAATGAATATTGATGACTTATTGTGTGTAGGAGCAACTGATAATATTTTACTTTCATCAACCATTGGAAGAAATAAAAATCTAATTCCAGCCGAAGTAATTTCAGCAATTATTAATGGTACCGAGGAGTTAATAAAAGAGCTTGATTCTTATGGTGTAACTATTCATTCTACAGGTGGTGAAACGGCTGATGTGGGTGATATTGTGCGCACTATAATTGTAGATTCAACGGTCACAGCGCGCATGAAGCGTTCAAAAGTAATTGATAATGCGAATATTAAAGCAGGCGATGTTATTGTAGGTTTAGCTTCTTTTGGTCAAGCAACTTATGAAAAAAGTTACAATGGCGGAATGGGAAGTAACGGACTTACATCAGCTCGTCATGATGTTTTCGAAAAATACTTAGCGACAAAATATCCTGAAAGTTTTGATGCTGCAGTTCCAGAAGAGCTGATTTATTCGGGCCAAGTAAAATTAACAGATGCAGTTCCAAATTCGCCTATAGATGCAGGACAATTAGTCCTTTCGCCTACGCGAACGTATGCACCTATCATCAAGAAAATTTTAGATACATATTCGTCAAATGAAATACATGGTATGGTACACTGTAGCGGTGGTGCCCAAACCAAGATTTTACATTTTGTAGAAAATCTACACATTATAAAGGATAATTTATTTCCTGTACCACCATTGTTTCAGTTAATTCAAGAACAATCAAAAACAGATTGGAAAGAGATGTATCAGGTATTCAACTGCGGCCATCGAATGGAGCTTTATGTTCCTGAGGCAGTTGCACAAGATATCATTGCGATTTCAAAATCGTTCCATGTTGATGCACAAATTGTAGGTAGAGTAGAAGATTCTGAAACAAAAAAGCTTACCATAAAGAGTGAATATGGAACTTTTGAATATTAAAAATAATTTATGTACGAATTAATCTTTTGGAAATATCAAGAAGGAATTTATTTAAACCACCATTTAGTTTATGAGGCATTGCTTGAGGAGCAATTTGTTGAAGGACTAGAGGAATTGCCTGTGCCTGTAATTTGGAATAGATTGTCATCCGTTTTTTCAGGTTGGGAAAAAGTAGACGAAAACAGCTGGAAGAATCCAAATGGAACAGGTGCGTTTCAAGTAAAATCAACTTCTCAAAGTATTTTAATTGATTGCTATGGTACCGATGGAAAAACTATGAACTTACTCTCAGACACATTGGAGGAATTTAAATGTTCTTTGTATGACCCACAAGTTCCTGTACGTTATGATGAAATGAATGAGTAGAGAAACCTTTTAGTCTCACCTAATATAAAAATAATTTTTCTGATTCGAAATGCTACTTTTACGTAGCTGGTGAATCAGAAAAATTATTTTTTTGTTTTGTAATACTGCTGATTTATTAATTTGGTTTTGGGCTGTTTATTAATTTTGGTGTGCCAAAACCTAATTGTTCTAATTTTTTCAATTGCGTTTCAGCATCTCCTACAATGAGATAAATCATTTTATTTGGATCTAAATATTTTTTCGCAAGCGTTTTTATATCATCTATTGTAATATTTTTTACAATATTTTCTTGTTTTTTTGCGTAATCATCCGTGTAATTGTAATTACTAATGTCATAGAGCATTTCAAGTTTTGATGATAATGTTTCAAAAGCTCTAGCATTACTTTTGATCAAATAACTTTTTGTAATATCGAGATCATTTTCATTGAAATTAGTACCATATTTTTGTAATATATCTTTAACTAATGCAACAGATTCAAAAGTAACATTAGAACGAACACCACTCGAAACGGCAAAAAATCCTTTATTTACAGATCCCATAAACATGGAGCTAATACCGTATGTGTATCCTTTTCCTTCACGTAATTCTTGTGTTAATTGTGATGCAAAACTTCCTCCTCCCAAACGGTAATTTAAAATTTGAGCTGGATAATAGTCCGTATCTGTAGCTGCAAGAGCGGGATAACCAATTCTTATTACAGATTGTTTAGCTCCTGGCACATCATAAAAATAGACTTGTGAGCTTGAAATAGCTATTGTATTGGCATTAGTTGGAATAACAATATTTTTAGTACTCCAATTTTTACTTATTATTTTTAAGGAGTTTGAAACACTGTTTTTATTCACGGCTCCAACTACCTGAAAATTAACATTTGAAGGAGACATATTCGTAGTGAAATAGTTTTTCAAGTCATCTATAGTAATTGAACTAACGGTTTTTTCAGATCCAATACGATTATTAGATAAAATAGATGTGCCAAAAAGTAATTTTTTAAACTCAATTCAAGCAATATAATTAGGATCTGCTTTTTGCTGCATTATTTGACTCAGTGTACTTTGTTTTATAAGTTCAAATTCTTTAGTATCCCATCGTGGTTGTAATAAAATTTCTTGTACTAATACCATAGTAGCGGTATAGTTTTTTGCTAGTGTGGTGCCGTAAATTGAAATAGCTTCATCACTTGCTGTTGCTTTTATAGAAGCACCAAGACTCTCAATAGCATTTTCTAATTGTTCAGGTGTTTTATTTGCGGTTCCTTTGGTCATAAGCTCGGCAAGCATGTTTGAAACTCCAATTTTTTCTGAATTTTCTAGTAATAAACCTCCTTTAATTTGTAATTGAAATTGTACTAGAGGTACTTCATAGTTTTCGATACCCAAAAGGGACATTCCTGATGGCAATTTATCTTTCCAAACCACAGGTAAAATTACATCTGGACTAGCGCCGTATGCTGGTTCAATGCTTCGGTCAAATTTTGAAGGAGTTTTTTCATAAGTTGCCGCTATACTTGCATCAAATGTATCTTCTTTGCCTTCAACGATTTTTTCTTCAACTACATCGGCTAGTATCGACCCATCTAAAATTAAATTTTTTTCTCCTTTTGGAACAAAACTAGTTGCTACAAAAGGCTTGCCCTGAATGTATTTTTTGTACACACGCATTACATCATCACGGGTTACAGCTAATATATTTTTTACATCTTCATTAATGTATTCTGGTGTTCCAGCAAATATCTCGTATTGTGCAAGTTGAAATCCTTTTCCAAGTACACTTGATAAATTGTTATAAAAAGCAGTTTCTTGTCCTGCTTTAATTCTGTCTAAATCTTGTTGCGAAATACCTTCAGTTTCAAATTTTGTGAAAGCTTCGGTGACACCATTCATGACCTCATTTAAATTTGTTTTATCAAAAGCGGTGACACTAAGCATGTATTGTCCTGCTATTTCAGAGTTGTACTGAAAAACATCTGCAGCATCAGTAATTTTTTTATCTTCTACTAAGGTTTTGTACAAAGGAGCTTTTTTACCTTTTGAAAGATAACTGGCAAGTACTTCCAGGGCATAGCTGTCTGGATTGTATTCATAAACTGATGGCCATGTAAGAGTAAGTTGTGGAAGTTTTGCAAAATTGTCTTCGTAGTACAGTTTTTTGGTAGCAGGTAACACAACAGCTTGTTTTTCCATTTTTGGGATAGCGTCGCCACGTTTTATTTCGCCAAAATATTTTTCTACCCAAATTTTGGTTTGGTTTACATCAATATCTCCTGCAATTGTTAGTGTGACATTGTTAGGGACATACCAGCGCTTGTAAAAATTCTTAACATCATCTAATGTTGCGTTCTGTAAATCTTCAAGAGATCCTATTACATCCCAGTTGTAAGGATGAGTAGACGGATATAAATTTTTTGAAATCACTGAGAAGTTATTACCATAAGGTCTGTTATCATAGCTTTGTCTTTTTTCGTTTTTTACTACTTGCTTTTCTTTTGCTAAAACGGGTTCTGTAACCGTATTGATAAAAAAACCAAGCTTATCTGCTTCAGCCCAAATCATTTTTTCAAGAGCATCTTTAGGCACTGTTTGAAAATAATTGGTTCTATCTCGGCTAGTAGATCCATTTGCTCCCTCTCCACCTATGCGAGCACTCATTTTATCAAGTCCTCCTTTTCCTAAATTTTCAGATTCAAGGAAAAGTAAATGCTCAAATAAATGTGCAAAACCAGTTCTCCCTTTTATTTCTCTTGCCGAACCCACATGACTTGTTAGTGCAACAGCCACAACAGGATCTGATCTATCAATATGCAAAATGACTTGTAAGCCATTGTCTAAAGTGAATTTTTCAAAATCAACTTTGAATTCTTTTGAATCTTTTTTTTGGGAGTAAGAATTAATAGCGCTAAGAACTACCATACAGTACAGGAGTAGTTTGTTTGTTTTCATAGACAAAATTTAATTTTTTTATAGGATTTTTTTGGTGCTTAAAAGTAAGAAATAAATGGGTACAATGATACGCGACTCTGTTTTATTACTATCACTCACTAAACATTTCTGTGGAGTAGTATTCTTGTTATTTTAAAAATTTAATCCTGTGCAAATTGATGGCTAAACTTCTTTTTATTACAATAAATAGAGATTAAAACCGCAATTGTCCTGATTGATATTCTAATATTGAAGTATCTTTGCAGCACTATTTTAATTTTAAAGTAAAACGCAATGAAAATAAATACAAAAAACGGAATTGATAAACTCATTTTTGGAATGAAACAAAATGATGTTACCGCTATTTACGGAAAACCAAATCGAAATTATAAAGACGAGGATGACAATATTATTTATGCATACAACTCTTTAAAAATGCGTTTGACTTTTTATGTTGAAGAAGATTTTAAATTAGGATATATTGTGGCATCAAGCCCAGAACTTGAGCTTTTTGGTAATAAAATCATCAATAAAAAAATTAGTGATGTTAAAAAAGATTTAGTTAGCAAGTCTATAACTAAATTTACTCAAGAAGAATTTGATACTTTTGAGAATTATTTTAACGAAGAAAACTGGATGATTTTTCAAACAGAATTTGATGAGGTTGTAAAATTTGAATTGGGAGCAATTATCAATCAAAAAGATGAGTTTGATTGGAAATTCGGTAAAAAATAGAGTTATAAAAAAACACCGATGAAATTTAAGATATCATCGGTGTTTTTTTTTATTTTAATTTATTTTACGGGTTCCTTTTCAAGCATTTCTAATTCAAAAACAAGCATGGTATTTGGCGGTATCACACCATTAGCTCCACGTTCACCATAAGCCAGATTTGAAGGTATAAAAACAACTGCTTTATCCCCAAAACCCATATTTTCAAGACCTTCAATAAAGCCAGGAATCATGCCGTCTTTTTTTCCTGCTACAAATGGGAACGCTTTGTAACCGTTTTGAGCCGCTCTTCTTTCATCGTATTTACCATAGGCTTTATTCACATTCTCATAACTGCTATCAAATAAAGAACCATCTTCAAAATAGCCAGCATAATTAAAATAGAATGTAGCGCCATTAGCTGGTTTTACACCTGTTCCATTTTCAACTATCTTGTAAGCCAATCCCGATGGAGTAGTGGTTGCTGTAGCTTTTATTGTAGATAGGTAGGTTTTCTTTGCTGCTTTAACAGCCTCAATCTTTTTTTGGTCTTCAGTTTTAAAATTAAAATAGTCTGAAATTACTTTTACGGCATCAAATTTCTTTGCCAATGCTCCTTTTCTAACCACGGTTACTTTTGTAATCACATCATCTTGCGCGATAGCGTTTACAATTTCCATTCCAGAAGTTACATGACCAAAAACAGTATGTTTACCGTCTAACCAAGGGGTTTCTTTGTGTGTGATAAAAAATTGGCTTCCATTTGTTGCAGGTCCAGAATTTGCCATGGATAAGATACCTGGTTTATTGTGTTTTAAATCAGTAATTTCATCTTTAAAAGCATATCCAGGACCTCCTGATCCATTGCCAGAGGGATCGCCACCTTGGATCATGAAGTCTTTGATAACACGGTGAAATTTTAAACCATCAAAAAAAGGTTTGCCTTTTAGGTTTTCGGGTTTTACAAATGTGTTTTTTCCTTCGGCAAGTGCAATAAAATTTGCTACTGTCACGGGTGTTTTTTGGTACGCAAGTTCTAATTCTATGTTTCCTTTATTAGTAGCAATAGTCACAAATATACCTTCTGTTTCAGTTGGCTTTTTTACAATTGCCTTTACTGTTGTAGTTGGTTTTTTTGCTGGTGTTATTTTTTTTCCAGTTTGAGCTTGGATAGTAATACATCCCAGAAGTAGTAAAAACAGATATTTAAATTTCATTTTCTATAATTTTATGTAAATTAATTTTTCTCTAAAAGTTCAATTTCAAAAATAATATTAGCGTTAGGAGGTATTACTCCACCAGCTCCAGCGGCTCCATATCCCAAACGGGACGGAATAAAAATCACGGCTTTGTCTCCAAAAGATAATTGTTCGATACCTTCAATGAAACCAGGAATCATGCCATCTTTTCTTCCTGCTTGAAAAGGAATAGGTTGATACCCATTTTGAGCCGCTCTGTTTTCATCGTATTTTCCAAATGCTTTTGAAACACTCTCTATACTTGCGTCAAAAAGCTCTCCATCTTCAAGAAATCCTGCATAATGTATAAAAACAGGAGTGCCATTAGATGGTTTTTTACCTCCGCTTTTTTTAGTGATTACATATTGTAAACCGGAAGGTGTTGTTGTAGCTTTTGCTTTCAAGGCAGCAAAACTTGCTACTTTTTGCTCTCTTACCACTTTGTATTTTTCATTATATACGCGCTTATTTTCAGCTTCAATAGCGGCTTTTTTCTTTTGATTTTCAGATTCCACTGCAAAATAGTCGGTAAAAACTTTTACGGCATTAAATTTCTTTGCTGCTTCACCATTTCTAATGATAGTTACAGATTTGATGTAATCATCTTGTTGAATTTTATTGACAACTTCCATACCTTTTTCTACCACATGACCAAAAATGGTATGCTTTCCATCTAACCAAGGGGTTGCAAGATGTGTGATAAAAAATTGGCTGCTATTGGTCATAGGTCCATTATTGGCCATAGCTAGAACTCCACCTTTATCAAATCGTAAGTCATTAAATTCATCCTTAAATTTATATCCTGTATCTCCAGAGCCAGTACCTAGTGGATCTCCGGTTTGTATCATAAAATCAGCAATGACTCTATGAAATTTTAAACCATCAAAAAAAGGTTTCTTTTTTAAATTTTCATTCGTTACAAACTCATTTTTTCCTTCGGCAAGTGCAACATAGTTTGCAACGGTTATTGGCGCTTTGTCAAAATCCAGTTGTACAATAATCTCCCCTTTGTTAGTTTCGATTTGAGCATACAATCCATCAGGTAAATTGGAATGATCATTTTTACAGGAATACAATGAGGCTATCGCTAGGAGCGCAATTACGATCTTTTTTTTCATTTCTAAATTAATTGTTATGGAGTTATAGTATCTTTTTCTTTGGTTACAGGTGTCGAGGCTTTTTTTGCAATAACGTTAGTTGTAGGTGCAATAGTTTGTAGAACTTCTTTTTTATACGCCACTTCGGTTTTAAAATCTCGCAATGTAACGGTACATATAATCGGTTGGTTTGTATTTATTTTTTTATCGTCTCCATGATAACCGTAAGCCATATTTGAGGGGAATAAAAAATTTACTTTCTCATTACGATGCATTAATTTGATTCCGTCACGCAATCCCATCATGATGTTTTGTTTATCAACATAATATACTTGTGGTTTTAGTTCTTCTTGAGAGTAAATCAAAGTTCCTTTTAAATCTTTAATTTCATAGTCAAACAAAGCAACGTCTCCTTTTTTAGGAGTGAGGTTATCAATTGTATTTCTTACTTCATAAGAATACCAATACCCTTTATTAGAAGCCAAGTATACTACACTTGGATTGTTTTTGATAACGTTTTGTATTTGACTTTCCTCTGTTGCAACCAATTTTTTATTGCGCAGAATCGATTTTTTCATAAAACTCCCAGACGATTGGGAGATAGGTCTTCTAGCATCCTGATGCTGTTTGCACCCCGAAAGTACAAGAAATAAAAAGAATACAACTGCAAGTAGGTTGCTGTTTTTCATGGGTTTAGATGCTTATTTTTGTTAGTAAATCTTCAAATTTCTTTTGGGTTTCTTCCATTGTAAGTTCTGATTTTCCTCCAGCTGCATTGCGATGTCCACCGCCGTTAAAATTTTCTCTTGCAAATTGATTAACATCAAAATCACCTTGTGAACGAAACGAAATTTTAATAATTTTTTCTTCTTTATTTTCTATAAAGATAGCTGCAAAATGTATTCCTTGTATGCTTAAACCATAATTTACAATTCCCTCAGTGTCTCCTTTTACATAATTAAACGAGTTCAATTCATCTTGTGTTAGAGTTGTATACGCTGTTTTATGTTCGGGATGAATAATCATGTTTTGAAGCGCTCTACCTAATATTTGGAGTCTTCCATAAGAGCTATTGTCAAATAGTAAACTCGGAATTTCTGTATTTTGAACGCCTAAATCAATAAGTTCTGCAACAATTCTATGTGTTGTTCCAGTGGTTTTAGGAAATTTAAACGAACCAGAATCGGTAAGTATTCCCGTATAAATGCAGGTGCCTATTGTGAAATCGATGTCATCTTTTTTACCTAATGCGGTAATAAAATTATAAAGCATTTCACAAGTAGATCCAAATGCAGTGTCAGAGTAGGTAACAGCAGCGTAGTCATCTGGATTTTGATGATGATCAATCATGATAAATGGAGATTGAAGCTGTGCTAACACATTTTCCATTTCTCCAGTTCTGTGCAAAGCATTAAAATCTAATGTGAAAATTAGTTCAGCTTCTTGTAATAGTGCTGTGCAGTTTTCTCTATCCTTTTCGTAAATTTTAATTTTGTCAGCTCCTGGCATCCAAGCTAGAAAATCAGGAAACTCATTAGGGGAAATTACGGTAGGGTAGTGGTGGTTTTTTAGTAAAAAATGATAAAGTCCTAATGTAGAACCCATCGCATCGCCATCTGGACCTCGGTGCGGGATTATTGCAATTTTTTTAGGCGTTGATAACAACTCTTGTACGGCTTGAATGTCTTGTATTTTCATAGATTGCGAAATTACATTTTTTTAATCTAATGTTGAAATCATTTCTACAAATTACCAAATTATATACCTCTTAATAACCGTATTTTTTTCAAGCAAAAAGCATACAACGTATATTTTAGTCCTATTTTTAATTGAGATGTGTAAATCCCCGTAGAACCTGAACAAAAATAGGCCATACTACAAGCAATACATAAAAATAAACCAGCCTCAATCCCAAAAAGTTCTATCCCCATTAAGGTGCAAGCTATAGGTGTATGCGTAGCACCAGATAATAAGGCAACAAATCCCATCCCTGCCAGTAAGCTTACGGGTAAGGGAACTACTAGAGATAAAGCGCTACCCAGAGTTGCTCCTATGAAAAATAACGGAGTAACTTCTCCACCCTTAAAACCACTTCCTAATGTAATTCCTGTTATAATTATTTTTAATAAAAAATCTGTTGGCAAACTAGGAGTTGTAAAGGATTCTGCAATTACGGTTAGTCCTAGTCCTGTATAGCGTGTCATATCAAAACAATAAAAAAGTATAACAAGAAACGAGCCTCCCACAAGCGGTCTCCAAGGAGCAAATGGAAAAGTAACGCTAAACAATCGATTCCAGTAATGAGCAGTTTTGGAGTAAAGCATTGCGGTCAAGCCAAAAAGAAGTCCAGCAACTAAAACCCATAAAAGTGTTTTAAATGTGATATTTGGGATTTCAAAAATATAGTAAGTGCTGTGTTTTATTTCCCAAAGGTCTACCGTGTAATCCGCTATAAAGGCTACTAAAAATACAGATAAGATGCTTTTTAGTGTTATTCTTTTAAAACAAACAATTTCTAATGCAAAAATTGCGCCTGCTAGAGGTGTCCCAAAAACCGATGCAAATCCCGCACTAATTCCTAAAAGTATTAATATTTGAGATTCCGTATTTGATATTTTTTTTATTTTATTTAATTGATATGCTATTGCTCCTCCCATTTGAACTGCAGTACCTTCTCTACCTGCAGATCCTCCCAAAAGATGAGTTATTAATGTGCCCAAAAAAACTAAAAATCCCATTCGTAAAGGAACTCTTGTTTCAGGGTTTTCATAAGCAATCAATAGTAGGTTGTTTCCTTTGTTGCTTTCGTTGCCTAGGTAGTGGTATAATAATCCTATAACGAGTCCGCCCAAAGGAAGCAACCAAAACAATGTTTTATAAAGCGTGAATAGTTGTGTAACCCAATCAAGACTAAACAATAGTAATGCAGAGGCAGATCCCGAGAATATCCCAATAAGGATACAAATGAGGGACCACAATATTAGGGATGCTATTTTTTGTTGATATTTAGAAAAATCCATCTGTTTAAGAGTTACAGCTTACAAAAGTATTATTTAAAGCCATATTATGATTTCTTGTAACATTTTTTTTGCGATCATTCGTTTCAATTCACGAAAAAAACATTTGACGTGCCTCGTGTAATTCATTTTCATAGCACTTTGGTCTTGATATTTTGAAAAATATTTTAAAACAATTGTAATAATAGTTCTAGGCATGATTTTCTTCAATAGATTAAAATTAAAAGTGTGGCAAAATACTATTTGGATCTATCTAGAGTTATAAATGAAAGTTAAAAATTGGCTTGGTTTTTGAATTTAAAAGTATGGTTTCCTATTTTTAAAACTTAATAGAACTTATAATGATTGCACCACAAATTATGAAAAGGATTTTATTTACAATGATACTAATTGGTTCATTTTACAGTGGTTTTGCTCAGAGTGAATTTAATTCCAAGTTCAAAGCAATTCCGCCTAAAAATAACGCCCCGAAGATAAAGAAAACAATTCCTCCTAAAATTGATATTCCTCCTATCAATTCGCCTAAGCCGAATGTTAAACCACCCGTAACAAACCCAAATCTTACAAGTATTCCCGAAACGAAGCCATTAAAGCCTATTTCGATGATACCAACAAGCGAGTTTATAAACCCGGGAGATGTCTACAGAGATAAATTGAATAAGAAAGAAGATAATCCAGAAGGGATTGTATATCGAAGAAATCAAAACTTAGGGAACTACACCACAGGCTCTGTCTCGGCAAAGATTATGTATCGTGATGCGGCTTATGTTGATGGCGATTTAATACGAGTTTTTCTAAATGATAAAGTCATTCAAAACCAAGTGAATTTAGATAGTAATTTTAAAGGCTTTGAAATAGTTTTAGAAAAAGGTTTTAATAAAATTGATTTTGTAGCATTAAATCAAGGAAGCTCTGGGCCAAACACTGCAGAATTTAAAGTCTATGATGATAAAGGGGCATTGATATCAGCAAGTCAATGGAATTTAGGAACTGGTTTTAAAGCTACAATAATCCTCATTAAAGAATAAAAGTATCACAAGACACAAAAAAACCTCAATCGATTGATTGAGGTTTTTTTTATAAGTAAGTAATCTAAATTGAGTTTATAAAACGTTTATTTTACTTTATTAAGTACTGCTTTGAAAGCTTCTGGGTGGTTCATAGCTAAATCTGCAAGAACTTTACGGTTCAATTCGATTCCGTTAGCTTTAACTTTACCCATGAATTGTGAATAAGACATTCCTTCTAATCTAGCTCCAGCGTTGATACGTTGAATCCATAAAGAACGGAAATTTCTTTTGTTCACTTTTCTATCACGGTAAGCGTAGCACATTGCTTTCTCTACCGCATTCTTAGCAACTGTCCAAACGTTTTTACGTCTACCAAAGAAACCTTTGGCTTGCTTCATTATTTTTTTTCTTCTTGCTCTTTTAGCAACTGAATTTACCGATCTTGGCATAATTTTATTGTTTTTTTTTGTAGCAGGCGTCCTGAATTGAATCAAAGGAACTTAAAAGCCATACTCCAAGGTTATTTTAAATTGTTTTAACCTAAAGAAATCTTTAGTCAAATGTCAAAAGTCGAATGTCGAAAGTGTGTACTTTAGACTTTAAGACTTTCTACCTTTGGACTTATTAGATAATTCTTAATTGTTGTTTGATGCTTTTCATATCTGTTTTGTGAACTAACGCTGAATGTGTCAAAGCTAATTTACGTTTTTTAGATTTTTTAGTCAAGATGTGACTTTTAAAAGCATGCTTTCTTTTAATCTTTCCAGAACCAGTAACTTTAAAACGTTTCTTGGCGCTAGATTTGGTTTTCATTTTAGGCATTTTTTCCTAGTGTTTTAATTTATTCTTACTTACTTATATTATATAGTAGTAAAGTCTTTAAAGTCTTAAAGTCGAAAGTTAAATACTTTTGACTTTAAGACTTTTGACTTTAAGACTTATTTTTTCTTCTTAGGAGCAATAAACATGATCATTCTTTTTCCTTCAAGAACAGGCATAGCCTCTACTTTTCCAAATTCTTCCAGATCTGTTGCTAATCTCAATAATAAAATCTGACCTTGATCTTTGTAAATAATTGAACGCCCTTTAAAGAATACAAATGCTTTCAGCTTTGCGCCTTCTTTTAAGAATTTTTCTGCGTTTTTTCTTTTAAATTCATAATCATGCTCATCAGTTTGAGGACCAAAACGAATTTCTTTCACAACAACTTGTGTAGATTTCGCTTTTAAAACCTTATCACGTTTCTTTTGTTCGTAAACAAATTTCTTGTAATCCATGATTTTACAAACCGGTGGTTCAGCGTTTGGAGAAATTTCAACTAAATCCAATTCAAACTGATCTGCTAACCTTAGGGCTTCTGCAAGTTTAAAAACACCTGGTTCGATGTTTTCACCTACAAGCCTTACTTCTTGTACACCACGAATAAGGTTATTTATCCTGTGGGCATCTTTTTTTTCTACGCGAGGTTGGTAACCTCTGTTGCTTCTTATTGCTATGACTTTATAATTTAAGTTAAACTGTAAATACTTTCAATGTTTTGCTAATTTCTTCGTTTACAATAGCTGCAAATTCTTCTATTGTAACAGTTACATTTCCTTTTCCTTCTTGGCCGTGACGGCGTATAGAAATGGTCCCGTTTTTCTCTTCTTCCTCACCTACAATCAACATAAACGGTGTTTTTTGCATTTCGGCATCTCTAATTTTCTTTCCAATAGTTTCGTTTCTATTGTCAATTAGGGCGCGAATTTCGTGATTTTCTAGCAAATCTAAAACTTTTTTCGCATATATTTCATATTTCTCGCTCAATGACAATATTATAGCCTGTTCTGGCATAAGCCAAAGCGGGAAATTTCCTGCTGTGTGTTCTAGCAATATGGCAATGAAACGCTCCATAGAACCAAAAGGTGCTCTGTGAATCATTACCGGACGGTGTAATTCATTATCAGATCCTTTATAGGTTAAATCAAAACGTTCTGGTAAGTTGTAGTCTACTTGTATAGTTCCTAATTGCCATTGTCTTCCAAGGGCATCCTTAACCATGAAATCTAACTTTGGACCGTAAAAAGCAGCTTCACCATATTCTACTACAGTATTTAAACCTTTATCTGCAGCGGCATTGATGATTGCATTTTCTGCTTTTTCCCAATTTTCATCGGTACCAATGTATTTATCTCTATTTTCCTTATCTCTTAACGAAATTTGAGCTGTAAAGTTTTCAAATCCTAATGAACCAAATACATAAAGGACTAAGTCAATTACTTTTTTGAATTCTTCGTCTAATTGCTCTGGCGTACAAAAAATGTGTGCATCATCTTGAGTAAAACCTCTTACGCGAGTTAAACCATGTAATTCTCCACTTTGTTCGTAACGATATACAGTTCCAAATTCAGCATAACGTTTTGGTAAGTCTTTGTATGACCATGGACGAACATTGTATATTTCGCAGTGATGCGGACAGTTCATCGGTTTCAATAAAAACTCTTCGCCTTCAGCTGGTGTGTTAATTGGTTGAAAACTATCAGCTCCATATTTTGCATAATGACCTGACGTTACATACAATTCTTTTTGACCAATATGCGGAGTCACAACTTGCTCGTAACCTGCTTTTTTCTGGGCTTTTTTCAAAAACTGCTCCAATCGATCTCTCAAAGCCGCGCCTTTAGGTAGCCACAATGGCAATCCAGCACCCACTTTCTGTGAAAAGGCAAATAACTCAAGTTCTTTTCCAAGTTTTCTGTGGTCACGACGTTTTGCTTCTTCTAATAATTCTAAATATTCTGTCAGTTCTTTTTGTTTTGGGAACGATGTTCCGTAAACGCGAGTCAATTGTTTGTTTTTCTCGTCTCCACGCCAGTATGCACCAGCAACGCTCATTACTTTCATTGCCTTGATTATTCCTGTGTTAGGAATATGACCACCACGGCACAAATCAGTAAAGGTATCGTGATCACAAAACGTAATTGTACCATCTTCAAGATTAGTAATCAACTCTGTTTTGTAAACGTTGTCTTTGTATAATTCTAAAGCATCTGCCTTAGAAACGGGACGCAATTTAAATTCGTGTTTTCCTCTTGAAATTTCAAGAACACGGTCTTCAATTTTTTTGAAATCAGCATCTGTGATTTTATGATCCTCAAAATCTACATCATAGTAAAATCCATTTGAGATTGCGGGTCCTAGCGTTAATTTAATTCCAGGATACATTTCCTCAAGAACTTGCGCCATTACGTGTGAAGTAGAATGCCAAAATGCTTTTTTACCATCGGCGTCATTCCAAGTAAATAATGTAAGGCTACCATCCGTGGTTAGTGGGGTTGTTGTTTCAATTGTAGTACCATTAAAAGAGGCTGAAATTACGTTTCTAGCAAATCCTTCACTGATGCTTTTTGCAACATCCATTGGAGTTGCTCCTGGAGCAAACTCTCTAACTGACCCATCGGGTAAAGTAATCTTGATCATTGTTTGTTATTTTAAGAATGCAAATATAGTCCATTACAAAAATACAAACAATAGTTGTGTATGTATTGTTTTATAAATAATTGTTTGGTTGAAGTTGAAGCAAGTAAAATTTGCTTGTGTTGTTTCTGTTTTATTTTAAATGTGATAATTTTAGATAGTAATTTGATTTTTTACAAGTCAATTTTTTTTAATTCGCTGTAATTTTTGCTTAATCTGGATAAGAAAGTGCCGTAAACTAACTTATAAAAGCACCAAATAAAGCCCATTAAAAATAATCCAAAAACAAGTACCACCATAATATTTGAGGTGTCTAAAACGTCCGCATTTGTGTTTGCGTCTTTCATGCCTTCATTGAAACCTTGCAAGCCAACGTAAGTACCTGTTAGTCCACCAAAAATGATATTCCAAAAAATGTAGTACGTAACTACTTTTCTTGTTTTTAATATCTTTTTAATTAAATCTTTGGCCGAATTTAAAGTTGAAATGGATTTGTAATTTTTGTAGAACAGGATTATAAAACCAAAAATCACAACGTAATTAATGATTTCTAGAGTTTTTATTATGGGGTGTGCAATTACAAAAGCATCATATTCTTTGCTGCTTATAAAAATTGATATCCCATTTAAAATAAAAAATTCTAAGATACTTACAATTAGTATCCACTTCACTAATGAAGATGATTTTTTATGAATCATCACATAAATGTCGTTTGTAGAGACTTGTTCAAAAGTATTTCCTTCTTTTTGCCAGTCTTTTTTGAGTAAATCCAGTTCTTTCATGCTTCTAATGGATTTAATATTTTTTTTAATTTACCTTTTATTCTATTCATTTTTACTCTTGCGTTAACTTCGCTAATTCCCAATGTTTCAGATATTTCTTGGTAGTCTTTGTCTTCAAGATACATGAAGATCAATGCTTTTTCAATATCATTTAATTGATAAACCGCTTTGTACATTAATTTTAATTGTTCTTCCTCTTCATAATCATATTCTACATCATTAAGAAAATGTTGTCTGCCTTCAAACTCCACAGTACTTATGGAACGTTTTGTTTTTCGATATAAAGTGATTGCTGTGTTTAAGGCCACGCGATAAGCCCAAGTAGAAAATTTGCTGTCTCCTCTAAATTTAGGGAAAGCTTTCCATAACTGAATCGTAATTTCTTGGAACAAATCTTTATGCGCATCTTCACCATTAGTATACAATCTACAAATCTTGTGGATTATATTCTGGTTTTCTTGCAAAAGTTGCACAAAAGTCTGTTCTAGTTTTTCACTCATAATTACGTTAGTGGAGAGTTAATGGTTTTTGTTACACAAAATATGTTTTTTGTCGTCAAATTTTATACTAGCAATATTGATAAATAATATTCAAGTTTCTATTATTTGTTTTTCTCTGTACATTTGTCACATGTTACTATCTGTTATTATTCTTAATTACAATGTTCGGTACTTTCTAGAGCTTTGTTTAATCAGTGTTCAAAAAGCAATTGAAGGTATTGATGCCGAGATAATTGTGGTTGATAATAATTCTGTCGATGATAGTTGCACAATGGTATTGCAACGATTTCCATCAGTAAAATTAATTCAAAACAACACAAATGTAGGTTTTCCAAAAGGAAATAATATAGGAGTCGATCATGCTTCAGGAGAGTATGTCTGTATTCTAAATCCAGACACGGTTGTGGCCGAAGATACTTTTTGTAAAATATTAAATTTTGCTAAAACGCAAGACAAATTAGGTATTGTAGGTTGCAAGCTAATTGATGGTTCTGGTGGTTTTCTTCCAGAGAGTAAGCGCGGAGTTCCCACTCCTTTTGTGGCTTTTACAAAGATTGCGGGTCTCTATAAACTTTTTCCTAAATCTAAAATCTTAGGCAAGTATTATGCAAATCATTTACAGGTTGATGAAACCGGGAAAGTGGATGTTTTAGTGGGTGCTTTTATGCTTTTAAAACGAAAGTTGTACCTAGAATTAGGTGGATTTGACGAAGCTTGTTTTATGTATTCTGATGATATTGATTTGTCTTACATGGCGCTAAAAGGGGGGTATAATAATTATTACTTTGGTGTAACTACTGTTATTCATTATAAAGGAGAAAGTACTCATAAAGATGGCTTGTATATGAGGCGATTTTCAGAGGCGATGCACTTTTTTTACAAAAAACACTTCAGCGCTTCGAAATCTAAGTTTAAAATTAACGAACTTTTGTTTGCTTTTTTTATGAAAATAGGGGTTTCTCTATTTACAATATACAAGACTATTCAAGGCAATTCATTATTCCAGAAAACAAAAAAGATAATTTCTCCGAAATATATTTTGTTTTCCAATGATCAAAGTTTACTTCAAAAAATGGAACGCTCGTTGCAAAAAAAAGTAAAATTTCACCATTGGAAAACAGAAAAAATGCTACTTTCGTCAATAGTGAAAGAGGAAACTAATGTTGAAATTATTCTTGACAATGAATTTATATCTTTTAAGGATTGTATCGCTATTCAGGAATCTTCAAAGAAAGAGGGATTTAACCAACGAATAACTTTTAAAATTAAGCCAAAAGCTACCGATTTTTTAATAGGAAGTAATAATAGTACATCACGTGGTGAGGTAGTTAAAATGACGTAAAAAATTATATTTAATGTAATTTATATTTGAAATATTTAGTAATTTCGCAAACTGAAAATCAATATCACCTTTTAGGTTAATAATATGGCAAGATATGAATTAAAACTTCCAAAAATGGGAGAAAGCGTTGCAGAAGCAACTATTACCAACTGGTTAAAAGAAGTTGGAGACAAGATTGAAGCTGATGAAGCGGTACTAGAGATTGCTACTGATAAAGTAGATAGTGAGGTACCAAGTGAGGTTTCAGGAGTTCTTGTAGAACAACTTTTTGGAAAAGATGATTTAGTACAAGTAGGTCAAACCATTGCAATCATTGAAACAGAAGGTACTGATGGTGGAAGTACTGAAGCAGCAGTTGCTACACCTGTGGCAGCTACTTCAATTGAAAAAGAAGTTGAGGCTGTGAAAAATACCATTGCTGCGCCAGTAGATTTTTCTAATTCAGAAAAATTCTTATCGCCGCTTGTTAAAAATATTGCAAAAGAAGAAGGTGTTTCTCTCGTTGAGCTTGAATCTATTACAGGTACTGGAAAAGAAGGTAGAGTTACTAAAAATGACATTCTAGATTATGTGAAAAATAGAGGCAACCAGCAAGTAGTTGCTACACCGGCTCCAGTTGTAGAGAAAGTTATTCCTGCTGCGGTGTCTATAGCTCAAAAAGCGGTGCCAGTTTCTGTAAACGGTGGTGATGAAGTTATTGAAATGGACCGTATGCGAAAGTTGATTTCGGGTTATATGGTAGCTTCAGTTCAAACATCAGCGCATGTACAATCTTTTATAGAGGTGGATGTTACGAATATTGTAAAATGGAGAGAGAAAAATAAAAACGTATTTGAAAAACGCGAAGGTGAAAAGCTTACTTATACTCCTATATTTATGGAGGCTGTGGCCAAAGCTTTAAAAGATTTTCCAGGTATGAATATTTCTGTTGATGGAGATTACATCATCAAGAAAAAGAATATAAACTTAGGAATGGCTGCTGCCTTACCAAATGGTAACTTGATTGTTCCGGTCATTAAAAATGCTGATCAGTTAAATTTAGTAGGAATGGCAAAAGCGGTAAACGATTTAGGGAACCGTGCAAAAATGGGTAAATTAAAACCAGATGATACTCAAGGTGGTACCTATACAGTTACTAATGTAGGGACTTTTGGAAGTGTTTTTGGTACACCAATTATAAACCAGCCACAAGTAGGTATTCTTGCCCTTGGAGCTATTCGTAAAGTACCCGCTGTTATTGAAACTCCTGAAGGTGACTTTATAGGTATTCGTCAAAAAATGTTTTTATCACACAGCTATGATCATAGAGTAGTTGATGGTGCATTAGGAGGTAGTTTTGTAAAACGTGTAGCTGAATATTTAGAGGCTTTTGATGCTGATAGAGCTGTTTAAATTACTTAAATCATAATTGAAACCCCTGATTGATATAAAAGTCTATCAGGGGTTTTATTTTTTATTCTGCTTTTATTAGTCTTTGTTTAGCTTTGGAATTAACTCCAAATTTTTATATTTGTCACATTCAAAAACAAAAAATGGAACTAAAACTTAATAAACCAATTTGCTTTTTCGATCTTGAAACTACTGGAATTGATATTGGAAAAGACCGAATTGTAGAAATATCAATATTCAAAGTCTTTCCCAACGGGAACAAGGAAAGTAAAACGTGGCTCGTAAATCCTACTATTCCTATTCCGGCACAAACTACAGCGGTTCATGGAATTACTGATGAAAAAGTGGCTAATGAGCCTACTTTTAATGAACTGGCATCACAAGTGTACAACATGATTAAAGACAGCGATTTGGCTGGCTTCAATTCTGACCGTTTTGATATTCCTTTATTAGCCGAAGAATTACTTCGTGCAGGAGTAGATTTTGATATGAAAAATAGAGTTTCAGTTGATGTGCAAACTGTTTTTCATAAAATGGAAGAGCGTACTCTAAGTGCTGCATTAAAGTTTTACTGTGGTAAAAATCTTGAAAATGCCCATTCAGCTGAAGCAGATACCATGGCTACTTATGAGATTTTAAAAGCGCAATTAGACCGTTATCCAGAACTTGAAAATGATATGAAATCATTGTCTGAATTTACAACTCGGAAGAAAATTGCAGATTTTGCTGGGATGATTGCATTTGATAAAGACAATGAAGAGATTTTTACCTTTGGAAAACATAAAGGTGTCAAAGTAGAAAAGGTGTTAGAAACAGAGCCAGGCTATTTTAGTTGGATTCAAAATGCTGATTTCCCTTTGTATACCAAGAAAGTTTTAACGGCGATTAAACTTCGAAAACTGAACAATAAATTAAGCTAATTTTTGAATCTTTCAATCATTAAATTTTTTAATTAAGAAATGAAAATAATCTGTATCGGTAGAAATTATACCAATCATATCGCAGAGTTGCATAATGAAAAGCCATCGGAGCCTGTTGTTTTTTTAAAACCAGATTCGGCTATTTTATTAAAACAACATCCTTTTGTTATTCCTGAATTTTCAAATGATGTGCATCATGAAATCGAGTTGATTGTTAAAATTAGTAAGGTTGGTAAATACATTGAACCTAAGTTTGCTCATAAATATTATGATGAAATAAGTGTTGGGATTGATTTTACAGCACGTGATTTACAGGAGAAATTAAAGTCAAAAGGATTGCCATGGGAAAAAGCAAAGGCATTTGATGGTTCTGCTGTTTTAGGGGATTTTTTACCTAAAAGTCAATTTTCTTCATTAGAAAATATTACATTTGAACTTCTTAAAAATGGAAAATCAGTTCAAAAAGGAGATTCAAGCTTGATGCTTTGGAAGATTGATGAATTGGTGTCTTACGTTTCGCAGTTTTTTACACTTAAAATTGGCGACGTAATTTTTACAGGAACTCCAGAAGGAGTAGCAGCTGTAAATCAAGATGACGTTTTAGAGGGATTTTTAGAAGGACAACAACTATTTAGAATACAAGTAAAATAATGGCTATACATTACAATCTATCAAAAGTGTACGCACTTTCAGATAATGACCCAGAATTTGTCAATGAAATATTGACTTTGTTTGTTACCGAAGTTCCAGAAGATTTATTGCAAATTAAAGAAGGTATCAAAAAGAAAGATCACAAGCATGCTTATGCATATGCACACAAGATAAAGCCAACTCTGGATTTAATGGGAATGAATGTTGCTTTTGAAGAAATTTTACAAATTGAAGCTTGGACAAAAGCCGAAGGGAAAAAGAAGGATATAAAAGAGACTTTTAAAAGTGTTAAAAACCAAGTCAATGATGCGGTGAAAGAAATCAAAAAAGATTTTGATGTTTAAATATTATTATAAAAAGAAGTGACCTTTTCGGGTCGCTTTTTTTATAAACAATATCTGTAAAGTTGTATTTTTATTCCGAAACAATGTAATGATAAAATGGTACTGGTTCTTAAAATCCAATACGATAATTATATAATTAAAATTTACTAATGAAAGCAACCATAGTTACAATAGGTGACGAAATATTAATTGGTCAAATTACAGATACTAATTCGGGATTTATAGCTAAGGCTCTAGATAGAATTGGAATCGAAACAATAGAAATGTTATCTATAAGTGATGATAAAAACCATATTTTACAAACCTTGTCAAGATTGCAAAATACTGTTGATTTTGTCTTGCTTACGGGAGGGTTAGGGCCTACAAAAGATGATATTACAAAGAAAACTTTTTGTGATTACTTTGAAGATGAATTAATAGTTAATCAAGATGTTGAAAAGCATGTTGTAGCGCTTATTGAACGGGTTATGAATAGGCCAGCTTCACAAGTAAACAAAGATCAAGCTCTAGTTCCATCAAAATGTATTGTGTTGCATAATGAAGTAGGTACGGCACCCGGGATGTGGATTAAAAAAGAAAATACAGTTTACATTTCACTTCCAGGAGTTCCTTATGAAATGAAATATTTGGTTGAACATGGGATAATTCCAAAGATTGTACAAGAGTATAAGCGTCCTTACATTATCCACAAAACTATTTTGACATACGGACAAGGTGAAAGTGTAGTAGCGGAGCGAATAGAGGAATGGGAAAATGCATTGCCTGCCTATATAAAATTAGCTTACTTGCCGGCACCAGGAAGAGTGCGTTTGAGGTTGACAGCGCGCGGTACAGATAAAGAAATTCTAGAAGCAGCTATTCAAGAAAATGTAAGCACGGTAAGTGAAATTATAAAAGATATTATTGTAGGTTTTGATGATGATGAAACGCTGGAAGTTGTTCTGGGATCTCTACTTACAAAGCATAATAAAACAATTGCAACTGCCGAGAGTTGTACCGGAGGTAAGATTGCACAAGTGCTAACGGCAGCAGCGGGAGCATCTAAATACTTTAAAGGTGGCGTGGTTACTTATGATACGCAAGCCAAAATTGATGTTTTGGGAGTTTCAAAACAAGATATAGAAAACCATTCGGTGGTAAGTAAAGAAGTAGTCTCTGCTATGGCTTCAAGTGTAAAATCCATCATGAAAACAGATTATGCAATTGCTACAACTGGAAACGCTGGACCCTTAAAAGGAGATTCAGATGTTGAAATTGGAACTGTTTTTATAGCAATAGCTACGCCAAGTGAAATAATTGTTGAGGAATTTAATTTTGGCCAACCCCGTGAAAAAGTGATAGATAGGGCTGTAATAAAAAGTTTAGAGCTAGTGTATAAAGAAATTTTGAAAATTGTATAAAATTATTGTTGGTTAATAGGTTTATTTTTCTTTTCTTTGCACCCTGATTTTGATTAACGATAAAAGATAAGTATAATGTCAAGAGTTTGTGACCTTACAGGTAAAAGAGCGATGGTAGGAAATAACGTTTCTCACGCTATGAACAAAACTAAGAGAAAATTTTCTGTGAACTTAGTTAAAAAGCGTTTTTATCTTCCAGAAGAAGATAGATGGATTACTCTAAGAGTAGCTGCATCTACGATAAAAACAATTAATAAAAATGGAATTGCTGCTGTTTTGAAAAAAGCACAGTCAGAAGGATTTATTAAATAATCCGTTCCACAATAAATATATAGCAAGATGGCAAAGAAAGGTAATAGAATCCAAGTAATTTTAGAATGTACAGAACACAAAACAACTGGTGTTGCAGGTACTTCAAGATACATCACTACTAAGAACAAAAAAAACACACCAGATAGATTAGAGATTAAGAAATTTAATCCAATCTTGAAACGTGTAACTGTTCACAAAGAAATTAAGTAATAATTACAAATTTTATAAGGTTAAAATGTTTACGTTTCAAACCTAATTAAAATTTAAATAACATTTGAATCATGGCAAAGAAAACCGTAGCATCGTTACAAACATCTTCTAAGAGATTATCAAAAGCCATCAAAATGGTGAAATCTCCAAAAACAGGTGCATATACATTCGTAGAATCTATTATGACTCCTGAAGCTGTTGATGAGTTCTTGAAAAAGAAATAATTTACAGAGATAATATATAGAAAAGCTACTTTCATTCGGAAGTAGCTTTTTTATTTTCTATATTTACCCCGAAAAAAAACCAAGTGTTTTTTAAGACTTATAGTTCATTTTATACCCTACTTACAATGAGTTTTTTTAAAAAGATATTTTCATCAGAGAAAAAAGAGATACTAGATAAAGGTTTAGAAAAGTCAAAAACAAATTTCTTTTCAAAACTTACTAAGGCTGTTGCAGGAAAGTCTAAAGTAGATGATGAAGTTCTAGATAATCTAGAAGAAATTCTTGTTGCCTCTGATGTAGGAGTAAGTACTACGTTGAAAATCATTACTAGAATTGAAAAGCGAGTTGCGTCAGATAAATATTTAGGTATTTCTGAGTTGAATCAAATATTGAGAGAAGAAATAGCTGGCTTACTTTCTGAAACCAATACGGGCGAATCATCAGAGTTTATAATTCCCGTTGATGTTAAACCTTATGTTATTATGGTGGTTGGTGTAAATGGAGTAGGGAAAACGACAACAATTGGTAAATTAGCATATCAATTCAAAAAGCAAGGATATAATGTAGTTTTGGGTGCTGCAGATACGTTTCGTGCCGCTGCGATAGATCAATTGCAAATTTGGGCAGATCGTGTTGGCGTTCCAATTGTGAGACAAGAAATGGGAAGTGATCCAGCATCGGTGGCTTTTGATACTTTGCAATCAGCGGTGGCTCAAAAAGCAGATATTGTTATTATTGATACAGCAGGACGTTTACACAATAAAATCAATTTGATGAATGAATTGTCTAAGGTGAAGCGTGTAATGCAAAAAGTGGTTGCCGATGCACCACATGATGTTTTATTAGTTCTTGATGGATCTACTGGACAAAATGCTTTTGAACAAGCAAAACAATTTACTGCTGCAACAGAAGTGAGTTGTTTAGCAGTTACTAAACTTGATGGTACTGCAAAAGGTGGTGTTGTTATCGGAATTTCTGATCAGTTTCAAATTCCAGTAAAATATATAGGAGTAGGTGAAGGTATTGAGGATCTTCAAGTTTTTAACAAATTGGAGTTTGTAGATAGTTTTTTCAAATAAATTGTTACTATGAATTTTTCTTCTATCAAAAACATGCCACCGCTATACTTTTATCTGATTAGTGTGTTGTGCTTTGTTGTAGCTAATCTTATTCGGGGGCAGTTCATCAGTTTGTATTATTTTTTGATTTTGGTGGGTTTGGCTTTTTTTGTGGCTGGCTTTTTGATTCGAATAAAGTCTAAGTAATACTTGATTTTTATTTGGTGATCGGGAAACTAAAACCTGAATTCAAAACAAGATGTGACGGATATATTTCGAGTTTTCTTATTTTTTAAGCGAATTGAACTAGTATCTTTTTATAAGTCTTTGTTGTATTGACAAAGCTATCGATACGTTTTTTTTATTTTTGGTTGGGATTTTACAACCCAACTACACAATTACAATTATAGTAGAATGGTCTAGCCCTGATGGAAGCGGCATCCTTTTTCTTGATACTACTGACGAAGGAAGGTAGCAAGAAAAAGATACAGCGGACAGCAGGAAATAGCTCCTAAAAAAAATAGATATGAAAAAGGTAGTTGGTTTTTTTGTTCTCATCTTGGTATTTTTGTCATGTAAGCAAAATATTAAAACCGAAGATGTTGCTCTGTTAAATGGATATTGGGAGGTTAAAAAAGTTGTTTTTGACTCTATTGAGGATAAGGAGTATAGGATGAATGAGGTTTACGATTATTTTAGGATTGTAAAAGACAAAGGGATTAGAAAAAAAGTGATGCCACAACTTGATGGTACTTTTTTAGTGAATGATGTAGAGGAAAAAGTAGCTGTGCGCTATGAGGATGACCGTGTTTTTATAGACTACACAACGCCTTATATGAAATGGAGTGAGGAAATTATAGCCTTAACAAATGAAGAGCTGGTGCTTTTGAATAAAGACAAAACGGAATACCACTATAAAAGAGCAACAGCAATAAACTTGATGGGTGATGGCAAAGAGATTAAATAATCAGAGTACTATAGGGGATGTTTTGAAACAAATAATCCAAGTGAATAAGTTGCAACCTGGCATGGATCAAATTGATGTGAAAGATGCTTGGAAAAATCTTATGGGGAATGGTGTGAACAGTTATACGAACAATGTAGTTTTGAAAGGAAGTACGCTGTATGTAGAGTTGACTTCATCTGTTTTGCGAGAGGAATTAAGTCACGGAAAGTCTAAAATCATCAAAATGATTAATGAGGAATTAAGACGGGATGTGGTGAAAGATGTGGTTTTGAGATAGTGTAAATTCACAGTGTTTAGTTTTCAATGAGATTGCAAATAAAAAATCCCGTTTCAATTATGAAACGGGATTTTCTGTTTTTATATGTCACTGTTTACTGTGACTGAAAACTGAATACTAGAATTGCTCTCTTCCAGCAAAATGGAAAGCACCTTCAATAGCTGCATTTTCATCGCTATCAGAACCGTGAACTGCATTTTCTCCAATAGAAGTTGCGTATGCTTTACGGATAGTTCCTTCAGCAGCTTCAGCTGGGTTTGTAGCTCCAATTAAAGTTCTGAAATCTTCAACAGCATTGTCTTTTTCTAAAATTGCAGCAACGATTGGTCCTCTTGACATGAATTCAACTAATTCACCGTAAAAAGGTCTTGCAGCGTGAACAGCATAAAATGCTTGAGCATCAGCAACAGTAAGTTGTGTTAATTTTAAAGAAACGATTTTAAATCCTGCATTTGTAATCATTGCTAAAATGTTTCCGATGTGTCCATTAGCAACAGCATCAGGCTTGATCATTGTAAATGTTCTATTAGTAGCCATTTTTTTGTTTTTTTAAGTTTTTCGAATTGGCTGCAAAAGTAAACTTTTTTATGTGTTTATTTTAATAAAACACCAATTAAAAGGAGTTTGTTTAAGATTAATCAGGTCTTTTTTTTAAATTAAACCTTAAAGATTAATTGATGTTTATAAAATAGTCTTAAAATGAAAGACCAAATAGTTACATAGATCAAAGCTCCGGCTAAGGAAGCCGTCATAGGATTATTAAAAACAGGTGCAATCCAAAAATGATACAAATAATTTTGAAGATTAATTTGTTCAGAAGGGATTTCTGGATTTTGAAATTGAATCATTTCTAATGCTTGTGGAATTATTTCAGAAAAGAAGAATACAATCATTGGATTTACTCCCCAAACAAGAAGCAGTTTTGTCCAATTTTTATAGTTAGCAACATCAATTGCATAATAGAAAATAGTTAACGAAAGTGTTGCTATGCCAGATGTGTATAAAACAAAAGAACTCGTCCAGAGTGACTTATTTAAAGGAAATACGATGCTCCATAAAAGCCCAAGAATAATAAGAATAATTCCCGCAATTCCCATTTTTTTTACAATTTCCAGTTTAGGTATTGGACGATTGAGTAATTGACCTATCAGTAATCCTATTATTCCTGAGGCTATTGCAGGAATTGTACTTAGAATTCCTTCTGGATCCCACGTTTTTGTAACCGCCCACACATGATTTTTTAAAAAGATACTGTCCATCCAAGATGCCAAATTAGTTTCTTTATCAAGATTTGCTAATCCAATTCCTGGAACCGGAATCAATGTCATTATTGCCCAATATGCCAGTAAAATTGTTGATGCTACTATAATTTGCGTTTTAAGCCTTGTTTTTAAATATAAAAGTGATATTACAAAATATACAATTCCAATGCGCTGTAAAACTCCCGGTAACCTGACGTCTTGATAAGCTTCAATTCCACTATATGCTAAACATAAAAATGTAACAAATATACCAATAGCTAAATACGTTTTTACTCTTGCATTGAAACTGCCCATGAGTGCATAACCCACGCTAATTGTTATGATTATTCGTCCTATTAATAAGGGAATACCGTCTAGTCCAAAAAGTTGTATTTTCCCAAAAAAATTAAAAAACATTCCTAAACAGAACATTCGTAAGGAGCGAATTAGTATTTTATTAAAGGTTGTGCTGTCAAAATTTTTTGTAGGCATTGCAAATGAAACCGCTACGCCCATTATAAAAATAAAAAAGGGAAAAACTAAATCTGTAGGAGTACAACCATTCCAATCTGAGTGTAATAAAGGAGGATAAACAGTTGCCCAGCTTCCTGGATTATTGACAATAGTCATCAATAAAATAGTAAATCCTCTAAATACATCCAGTGAAATTAGGCGTTCTTTTATCATTTATTTATTGTTTTTCTTAAGGAAATTTAATTATATTAAAATTAGATTGCAATGGTTTCAGCATTTGAATCAATTGCGGAATTAAATTCTCACCATATTCAAGGTAAAATTCTGAAAAATTATTTTGTCGTTCCTGTAAACTTTGATTTGGGAAAAGTTCGTTTTGTAAATCGGTAATGCGCTGTAAAACATCACTCAAAGTTCTTTTTTGAGCTTTTAGTAAACGTTTTTCTAGGTTTTCTAATCCTTTTATTTGTTTGGCCTCCTGAGCTTTTAGAGCTCCCATAAAAGATTGATCGGTTTTTGTGGCAAGTTGATGAAGCGAATCAAATTGTTGTTTTAATTGCTCTTTTAAATCTTTTAAATCAATTTGAATCTCTGATAATTCTTTAGTTTTATTGTTTCTTAAGTCGTTTTGTTTTGAAAACAAGTCGGACCAACTCAAGTTTAATTGATCTGCTTTTTTAGCTTGTTTTTCGGTTGCTAATAAAACAGAATTCCTTAGTAGAAGCATTGGAAAAGTAATTTTTGCAGCAGCAAAAAAAGATTTGAGTTCTAACCAATAGGCAATTTCTCCGCCTCCGCCAATGTAGCAAAGATTTGGTAGAATTACTTCTTGATATAAGGGTCTCATAATTACATTTGGACTGAATTTTTCTGGATTATTTTCTAAAAGGGATAGTATTTCTGTTTCAGAAAACTCTAGTTTAGTGTGGTTTATTTTGTATTTATTGTTTTCAAAGATGATGCGTTCCCGGATGTTATCTTCAATATAAAACAGATTTATTTCTCTCGGATTTACCTGAATGGTGTACTCTTTTAATTTTTCAGCAGTTTCGAGCACTAATTTATGAGAAGTTTGGTGTAGTAATTCTTCTTTGATGTATGGAATAAAGCTGCGTTTTAGGTCAGAATTATCGGCATCGATTATTACCAATCCAAAATTCCCAAATAGTGCATTGGCTAAAAACCGAGTGGCATCGGCGAGATTATCGTGTTTGAGATAAGAAGCTTCAAATAGTTTTTTGAGTGTATTAGCATTTATACTAGAACCTAATTCAAGTGAATATACTTCAAGGAAATCGGCTAAGCCTTCAGTAGATAATCTACCCACAGGTCCTGAGCTTTCTTTGTTCCAACGGAATTTTTTACCTTTAAAATTGAAATAATTGATTTCTTCAAAATCATGATCCTCGGTTGCCATCCAGTAAATAGGGACAAAATTGTATGTTGGATATTTCGCTTTTAATTCTGTTGTTAAATTAATTGTCGAAATGATTTTATACAAAAAATACAATGGTCCGCTGAATAAATTCAGTTGATGACCAGTTGTAACAGTGAATGTATTTGAATTATTTAAAGATTCAATATTTTGTTTAGTCAAAACGGAAGTTTCAACTTTTAAATATTGTTTTTGTAAAGTAGAAACTAAAATGGATCTGTTGCTATTGTCGAAATTATTTTGCTTTTCAAGAATTTGCTCTTCAAAGTTTTCAAGATTTGGAAATCTATTGTACAGGGTATCTAAATTGTTTTTTTGATCTAAATAATCGTTCATCAAGGTAGAGAAATATCCGGAATTTTGATAGCTGATACAGTCGGTTGGCATGTTTTGAGTTTCTAAATTTGTCGCTAAAGTAATAAAAAGTAAAGTTAGTTAATTTTGGTTTAAGATATGTTTAGGAAAAGTCTATTTTTAAATGACAAAGAATCCATTTTTAACCTTTATTTTTGCATAAAAAATTCCACTTGAAAACAAAACTTTTCCTAATCACGCCGCCTTTTACGCAATTGAATACACCTTATCCGGCAACTGCGTATATTAAAGGGTTTCTGAATACCAAAAACATTGGGTCTGTTCAAGCAGATTTGGGTATCGAAGTGATTTTGAAATTATTTTCGAAAGATGGATTACAAAGGTTGTTTGAAGTTGCTAGTTTAAAATTTGGAGTTGAAGAAATCTCAGATAATGCAAAGCGTATTTATGCTTTGCAAGAAGAATATCTTAAAACAATTAACCCTGTTATTGCTTTTTTACAAGGAAAAAATCCAACTTTAGCACTTCAAATTTGTCAAGAAGATTTTCTGCCAGAGGCTTCTCGATTTACACAATTAGAAGAACTCGATTGGGCTTTTGGAACAATGGGAACGCAGGACAAAGCGAAACATCTAGCCACCTTGTATCTCGAAGATATTTCGGATTTTATCGTGGAATGTGTAGATGCTAATTTTGGTTTCAGTCGTTATGCGGAACGGTTGGGTCGAAGTGCAAGTTCATTTGACGAGCTATACGAAGCTTTACAAAGTGAGCCAACTTATATTGACGGAATATTAATTTCGATTCTAAAAGAGCGAATCGAAGCTATTCAGCCTACTTTATTCCTGATTTCGGTACCGTTTCCAGGGAATTTATACGCTGCGTTTCGATCTGCACAATGGGTGAAAAAGAATTATCCCAATATTAAAATTTCAATGGGCGGCGGTTTTCCAAATACGGAATTACGTTCACTCTCGGATGCGCGTGTTTTTGAATTCTTTGATTTTATTACTTTGGATGATGGAGAAATGCCAATTGACGAGTTAATTCATTCCATTGAAAATCCAAATTACAATACCTACAAACGAACTTTTTTATTAGAAAACGGAAAAGTAGTTTATAAAAATAACTCTGCTAAACCTGATTACAAGCAATCACAAGTAGGCACACCTGATTATTCAGATTTACTTTTGGATAAATACATTTCGGTTATTGAAATTGTGAATCCCATGCACCGTATGTGGAGTGATGGTCGCTGGAATAAACTCACCATGGCGCACGGATGTTATTGGGGAAAATGTACGTTTTGTGATATTTCATTAGATTATATCAAAATTTACGAACCCGTTGCTGCTAATCTATTGTGTGATCGAATGGAGGAAATGATAGCCCAAACAGGGGAAACAGGTTTTCATTTCGTTGACGAAGCAGCTCCGCCAGCATTAATGCGTGCTCTGGCATTGGAAATCTTGCGTCGAAAATTAGCGGTCACTTGGTGGACTAATATTCGATTTGAAAAGAGTTTTACTGAGGATTTATGTTTGCTACTAAAAGCCTCTGGTTGTATAGCGGTATCTGGTGGTCTAGAAGTAGCCTCAGATCGATTATTAAAATTAATAGACAAAGGCGTAACGGTTGAACAAGTGGCTCGTGTAACCCGAAATTTCACCCAAGCTGGTGTCATGGTACACGCCTATTTAATGTATGGTTACCCCACACAAACCATTCAAGAAACTATTGATAGCTTAGAAATGGTGCGTCAATTATTTGAAGTAGGTATTTTACAATCGGGATTTTGGCATCAGTTTGCCATGACAGCACACAGTCCTGTAGGCTTGTACCCAGAGCAATTTGGAGTTAAAAAAAACACAGAAAGCATAGGGACATTTGCTAACAATGATATTGATTATACTGATGCTACTGGAATAAATCACGACAAGTTTAGTTTTGGACTTAAAAAATCACTTTATAATTACATGCACGGAATTTGTTTTGAATACGATCTTCAGGATTGGTTTGAATTTAAGATTCCAAAAACAAAAATTCAATCTGATTTTATTGTTAACGCTATTGAAAATGAAGAAACTTTCAATATAAAACCCACTGCCAAAATTGTTTGGCTAGGAGGAAAGCCGTTAGTGGATCATTTTACAAAATCTAAGAAAGGAAATTCATGGGAAATGACTACACTTACTTTTCATGATAAAAAAGAGCCTTTTAGTATTCTTACCAATAAAAACGAGGGTGAATGGTTGGTGAAAACTTTGGAAAAAATATCCGTTTTCAATGTTAAAAATTATACTTTTCAGGAATTAAAAGCAGATTTTGAACTAAGTCTGGAAGATTTTGAATTGTTTTGGTACTCAAAGCCTATTAAAACATTAAGAGAATATAAGTTGTTAGTACTTTAAGTTTTTTTCAATAAACTATATCTAATTAGCATAAAACTTTTATTTTTCGATTACGAAAACGTTTTCTTTTACTTATTTTTACAACACTAAAATAAGAAGCAAATGAGTATTGATTATAAAGTTACTGTAAACGACACTTTTCATTTTGATTTGGATAGCGAGCGCGTTGCAAAAGTTGATGCTGTAAGTATCGAAAAAAATAATTTTCATATTCTTCATGAAAATGTAGCCTTTAAAGCAGAAATTCTATCTGCTGATTTTCATCAAAAAAAATATACCGTAAAGGTAAATAGCAACACCTATACTGTTGCAATTTCTAGCCCGCTGGATAGTTTGATAAAAGAAATGGGTTTTGAAACAGGACTTTCAAAACAAGTAAATTTTATCAAGGCGCCTATGCCTGGTTTGATTTTAGAAATCAATGTAGTTGTAGGGCAAACAGTGAAAGAAAATGATAATTTGATTATTCTAGGTGCCATGAAAATGGAAAATAGCTTTCTTTCACCGCGCGAAGGTGTTATTAAAAGCATTTCTGTACAAACAGGTGATGCTGTAGATAAAGGTCAGTTATTAATTGAATTTGAATAATAAAATACGGCTAATTCGCAAATTGAAATTAAAACGTTGAACATTTCAGTGCAATACATTTTAAGAGAGTAAAATTTGCGAATCTGCGGTTTAAAAGATATAAAATGAAAAAAATATTAGTTGCTAATAGAGGTGAAATTGCTATTCGAGTGATGAAAACTGCTCAAAAGATGGGGATTAAAACAGTGGCAGTTTTTTCTACAGTTGATAGAAATGCGCCACATGTGAAATTTGCTGACGAAGCGGTTTGTATAGGAGAAGCACCTTCAAGTGAGTCGTATTTGCTTGGAAATAAAATTATTGAAGTTGCTAAAAGCTTAAATGTAGACGCCATACATCCTGGCTATGGATTTTTAAGTGAAAATGCTGATTTTGCCGAAGAGTGCGAAAAAAACAACATTATTTTTATTGGTCCAAAGTCTAGAGCCATCAAAATTATGGGAAGTAAACTAGCAGCCAAAGAGGCTGTAAAGCAATATAACATTCCTATGGTTCCTGGTTTTGATGAAGCTATTACCGATGTTGAAAAAGCAAAGTTGATAGCAAAGGAAGTTGGTTTTCCAATTCTAATTAAAGCATCTGCTGGAGGTGGAGGAAAAGGTATGCGTGTGGTAGAAAGCGAAGCTGATTTTGAATCGCAAATGGATCGCGCTATCAGTGAAGCAATTGCCGCTTTTGGTGATGGATCTGTATTTATTGAAAAATACGTGGGTTCTCCTAGACATATTGAAATTCAAGTAATGGCTGACAGTCATGGTAATGTGTTGTATTTGTTTGAAAGAGAATGTAGTATTCAACGCCGCCATCAAAAAGTAATTGAAGAGGCTCCTTCATCAGTTTTAAGTCCTGAATTGCGACAAAAAATGGGTGAAGCTGCCGTATTAGTCGCAAAGTCTTGCGATTATTTAGGTGCGGGTACTGTCGAATTTTTATTGGATGAAAATAACAATTTTTATTTCCTTGAAATGAACACGCGCTTGCAAGTGGAACACCCTGTGACCGAGATTATAACGGGAACTGATCTTGTAGAATTACAAATAAGAGTTGCCAGGGGCGAAGCATTAGCCATGAAACAAGAAGATCTTAAAATCAAGGGTCATGCCGTAGAATTGCGTGTGTATGCCGAAGACCCGATGAATGATTTTCTGCCAAGTGTGGGTCATTTAGAGGTATATCAATTGCCTGTTGGCGAAGGTGTTCGTGTGGATAATGGTTTTGAACAGGGTATGGATATTCCTATTTATTACGATCCAATGTTGGCTAAATTAATTGCTTTTGGTGAAACTCGTGAAGAAGCAATTCAAATTATGATCAAGGCTATTGAAAACTATCATGTTGAGGGTGTTCAAACGACCTTAGCTTTCGGAAAATTTGTTTTTGAACATGAGGCTTTTCGTTCTGGGAATTTTGATACTCATTTTGTTAAGAAATATTACAATGCTGAAGTTTTGAAACAACAAATGGAACAAGAAGCTAAAATTGCTGCTATGGTAGCTCTAAAGCACTATTTTGAAGACCAGAAAATAATACGCTTGTTGAATTAAACTATTTTTTATCCATTATTAAGAAATAGCTAAGTCAAGCCTTTTTTTAAGGAAACTCAATTATTCTGGGGTCTTTAATAAAATTAGCTTAAAAAAAAGAAAAACATGAAAGACAAAATAAATATTTTAAACGAAAAAATTGCCGAAGCTCATTTGGGTGGAGGTAAAAATAGAATTGCAAAACAACATTCTAATAAAAAGCTTACGGCAAGAGAGCGAATCGAGTATTTGCTGGATGAAAATTCTTTTGAAGAAATAGGAATGTTAGTAACACATCGTACCACTGATTTCGGAATGGAAAAAGAACAGTATTATGGGGATGGAGTTATTACAGGCTACGGAACCATTAATGAAAGATTAGTATATGTTTTTGCTCAAGATTTTACGGTTTTTGGAGGTTCATTGTCTGAAACTCATGCCGAAAAAATATGCAAAGTAATGGACATGGCTGTTAAAATGGGTGCGCCTATGATTGGTCTAAATGATTCAGGAGGTGCGCGTATACAAGAAGGAGTGAGATCATTAGGTGGATATGCCGATATTTTTTATAGAAACGTACAAGCCAGCGGTGTAATTCCTCAAATATCGGCTATTATGGGTCCTTGTGCTGGTGGAGCGGTGTACTCTCCTGCCATGACCGACTTTACGATGATGGTTGAAGATACCAGTTACATGTTTGTTACAGGGCCTAATGTGGTTAAAACTGTGACAAATGAAACAGTAACTTCAGAGGAATTGGGTGGTGCAAGTTCACATTCAACTAAATCTGGTGTGGCTCATATTACATCAACTAATGATGTAGCGTGTTTAGATGATTTAAAACAATTATTAAGCTATTTGCCGCAGTGTAACAAAGAAAAAGCAGCTGATTTGCCTTATACACTTAATGACGAATATCGAGATAAATTGACCTCAATACTTCCTGATAATCCTAATAAACCGTATGATATGCACTCGGTTATAAGTGAAATTATTGATGAAGATTCCTTTTTTGAAATTCATAAAAATTATGCCGAAAATATAATTGTGGGATTTGCTAGATTAGCGGGTCGCAGTATAGGTATTATTGCAAATCAACCTATGGTTCTTGCAGGATGTCTGGATGTGAATAGTTCTAAAAAAGCGGCGCGTTTTACTCGTTTTTGTGATGCTTTTAATATTCCGCTTTTAGTACTTGTAGATGTGCCTGGATTTTTACCAGGAACTGATCAAGAGTGGAACGGAATTATAGTTCATGGTGCAAAATTACTATATGCATTAAGTGAAGCTACGGTGCCAAAAGTTACTGTTATTACCAGAAAAGCTTATGGAGGTGCTTATGATGTGATGAACTCCAAGCACATAGGTGCAGATATGAATTTTGCTTGGCCAACTGCCGAAATTGCTGTTATGGGAGCAAAAGGAGCTTCGGAAATTATTTTCAAAAAGGAAATTAATGAAGCTGATGATCAAGAAGCTAAACTGTTAGAAAAAGAAGCAGAATACGCTGATTTATTTGCAAATCCATACACAGCTGCACAACGAGGTTTTATTGACGAAGTGATTCTTCCACAAGATACCAGACGAAAGTTGATAAAATCATATAGCATGCTTGAAAATAAGGTAAGTGTTACGCCAGTAAGAAAACACGGGAATATTCCTTTGTAATTTTCAATAAATTAAAAAAGTATTAACCACCAGAAATGGTGGTTTTTTTATTTGTAAAAGACATTTAGGTAATAGCTACTTTGTTTTAATTGTATCAAATTATTTTATGTATTGAACAAGATTTTTAAATCAGTCGATTGGTTACTCAAGAAATTATAGAGTAAACTTTTGGGGCTTTATCTTGAGCGATTAAAATGGGTAATCATTAGGTTACCTAAATATTAGTAAATAGAAATGCTGTGGTTTATCAGCATCAATTTTGATATCAGAGAGCTTTAAAGTTAAAATTGGTATAAAAATTTAGAGTGGGGAAATATTTAAAACTCATTATATAATATGTCATTTGGAGGTGTAAAAAATATCTTGTAATAGAAAGTAATTAAAAAAAAATTACACTACCTGAATTTATGAATAGTAAGTCAATTACTTTAAGATATTGCTTTTCTAATTTTTTTAAAAAAACAACAACTATCAAGAGGCCTACATTGATAAAATAAATTAATTCCTGATTGTTTGTTTAATTCTTGGTGTTGTAAATCAATATGAAAACATTTTTGCTTTTAGATTTTTTGAGTCATACGAAATCATAACTATAAACGGATATCCTTTTGCAGCAGCGTGCTGTTTTAATCTTTTAACAGCTTTATCTTTAAAATCTTGATTTGTTTCTCCTTTAGTTTTACCTAGGAAACTGCTTGTAAATCCAATTTCTTTAAGTCCTTCTGCCTGGTTTGGTTCTAATAATACAACTTTGTTGTAATCTTCTTTGCTACTAAGGATGATTTTGTTTGAAATCATTTTTACATCAGAATTTGATTTTTCTTTAATCTGTGCTATTGCAAATTTACTCATGCTTTTTTCTTCTTGATTTCCTTGACTGTTGAAAAAAACTTGATTGTTAGCAACTTTAATAAAATTTATATCTATTTTTTTACCATCATGTTTTATGAGTTCATGAGTTTGGGCCTGAATAATCATACTCAAAAATAGCGTTAATAGGATAAATATGTTTTTCATTGATATAATTTTTTTGTAATTATTAAAGGGGAAAAATGATAGTACTGTTCTAATTTTTTTAAAATATTTTAATAAAATGTCAAGTTTAATAATGTACTCGGAGATTTTAAAATCCTGAATGTCAAGTAAAATAAATTCTCTAATAATTTGATTTTTACGATTTTATTTACTTTTTCAATGATGCCTCTATGGATTGCTTCAAGTAATAATAGATGCAATTTTTTAATAATTGAAAGCGCCTATAACGAGTTGAAAAATAGACTTCTTAATTTTGTTTTATTATTTAAAGTTAATAAAAAGGATATGAAATTATTTTAAAATTTTCATAAAAAAATAGCTTCTTTAGATTAAAGTTCATTTGGTATTTTAAAAATTGCATTAT